>JAOADM010000013.1 GCA_026417315.1 Limisphaera sp. | reverse complement strand
CGCTCGTCGGCAGCGTCAGATGTGTATAAGAGACAGGGCTCACGGCGCCCATCAGGGCACTGAACCCAAACAGGGCCGCGAACTGCCAGGGACGCGGCTGGCCCGACAACACGCCGGCTGCGATCACGAACGTCACGAAACTGGCCACGTTCTGCACTGCCGCGTCACGGGCCAGATACCGGCCCCGCAGTCCACCCGGCACGAGCGCCGTAATCCATGGCAACCACGCGCAACTGGAAATCCCCCGCGACAGATTGAAACCGAACAACAGGAACAACAGCAGCGCCAGTTGATTGTGCGGCCCCAGCCAACCCCCCAGCAACGGAACCAGCGCCATCCCGAAGATGAAGGCCACGCGAATGCTCCAACCCCCCAGCACGAATCGGCGGTAGCCAATCGCCGCGATATGACCCGCGGCCGGAATCTGCAGGATCACCAGCAGTGGCATCATCCCGGCGATGATCCCCAGCACGGTGGCGCTGGCCCCCAGGGTCTTGGCATACAGGATCATCGGGCTGCCCAACACGATCTGGTAGGACAACGTGTTGAACCAGGCGAAGAGGTACGCGTTGTGCAGACCGGGGGGAAAACGCTCGCCTGTGTCTGCTGCACGATCCCCTTGCATCCCTGTGGGATTGCTCATGAACCCTCCGCCCTCCTCACAGCTCCCGTGGCCGTCCCGGCAATCGCCAGCCCCGGGCGCTTCCCCGGTGGACCAGGCGGGAAACCGCTTGTCTGCCGGGCGCGTTTTCACTGCCTCCCTGGCGTGCTGCAGCCTTCCGGAGATGCCGGGAGACAAAGCCCGCCGGTTCCCCGCCCCGGCGGCAGGTTCGATCCGTGCTTTCGGCAGTCCGTGGCGGTCTCCATGGCCCCGTGCTTCCCCGGAACCGGTACAACTGACCTTGCGCCTCTTCGTTACGCATGGTCGGTCGCCGGCGCGCGCCCGCTCTCGTGTACCAATCGCTGTAACAGTTTCCCCTGCGCGGCAGGGGCCGGCTCGGTGGCCAACTGCTCGACCGTCCACGGGAGGCGTGCCGTCCAGTTCTCCTCGAACTGCGTGCCCGGCCAGTTGTACCGGTCCGTCAACCCCAGCACATCGGTCAGCAGCACGATGGCGAGGTACGAGCTGGCGTGAAACACCGCCCGCAACAGCCCTTCGTGCACTTTGGGAGTGAAAGCACGGGGTGGCGGTTGTCCCGGCAGCCCGGCAAATTCCATGAGGAAATCCAGCTCCCGCCGCGCGCCGGCGTCTCCGGCGTCGGCGGCCATCCACAACTCGATCCAACGCGCGGCCAGGGGAGGATGGTCATGCGTCGCCGGTTGCACCAGGGACAGGCGCGGGTATCGCCGCGGATCCGTGTAACGACCATCGGGCTCCCGACAGAACATCGGAATGCGAAAACCCGGAATGCCCAGTCGGGCGAGGGTCACCGGAACGTAATCCGGCACCCAGCCCAGGTCCTCCGCCACGATGCCGGTCGGGCCGCTAGCCGCTTGCAACATGCGCAGGATTTCCTCGCCCTGCTTCTGATTGGCCGCGCGATGTTCCGGCGTGTCGTCCGGGTACGGCCGAAACCCGGGCAGGCGCCCGCCGGTGCGCAGGGCGGCCTCCTCGGGACTCAACCCGAGAAACTCGTCGTTCCGATCCGGCGTCCACGGGAAGGAGTAGATGCGGAAAAACCCGAGAACGTGATCGATGCGGTAGAGGTGGAACACCCGGGCCAGACTGCCCACCCGCCGGCGCCACCACGCAAAGCCCTCGCGGCGGTGCGCCTCCCAGGCATAGTTGGGAATGCCCCAGTTCTGACCCCATTTCTCGATGAACGGATCTCCCCGGAAGGTCCATTCGGGGGGTGCACCCCCGCACCACTCCAGGTCGAACAAGGATCGGTGCGCCCACACATCCACACTGGCCCGGGCAATGCCATAGGGCATGTCCCCCATCAGCGCCACGCCCAGGCGCTCGGCTTCCTGTCGAACCTCGGCCCACTGTTGGTGGGCGATCCATTGCACGTAACTGTAAAAAAGCCGGCGTTGGTCCAGGGCCGCGCGCCTCGCTTCGGGCAGGGTTTCCCACCAGCCCCGCGCCGCTTCAGGGGTCTGATGTTCTCGTGGCCAGTATTCCCAGGCCGGCGAGCCGTCGTTTTCGTCCATCAACACCCGAAACAGGGTGTAGTCCGGCAACCAGGCGGCCTCGGCGGTCAGGAACGCTTGGAAGGCGCGCGCGCGCTCGGTGTCCCGTTTCCAGTGCCGTTGAACAAAGGTCGCAAACGCCGCCTCCAACAACCTGCGCTTCAGACGGCGGACCGGCTCGTAGCGCACCGGCCCGCGACGCAGCTCTGCGACTTCTGCCGACCGCACCACCGCATCGAACTGCTCCGGCAATAGGTCGGGCAACGTATCGGGCCGCAACGTCAACGTACTGAACTCGATGGCCTGGGCACTGATGGCGTTGTAGGGGCTGAAGTCGTCGCTCAGCTCCAGAATCGGCAGCGTTTGCAGGATTTGCAGATCGTGCGCGCGACACCACCGCAACAGTGCGCGCACGCCCGCCGTGTCGCCGATGCCGAGGTCGTCCGCCGTCCGCACGGCAAACACCGGCACCAACACACCCGCATATCGTCGATCGGCCGTCACTCGCATAAACGCGCGCAGAGCATGACAAATCCCTGTGCGCGTTCAATTCCCGGCCGCGGGCCCTCCGCCACGCAGGACCTGCTCCAATTCCCGCGGGGTGGCCGTGCCGGTGGTCCCCAGTTTGTGAATGACCACCGAGGCAGCCGCATTGGCCAGCCACAAAGCCTCCTCCGGCGTCGCTCCCGCCGCCAGCGCCGCCATCAAATGCGCACTGACCGCGTCGCCGGCGCCCACCACATCGATCGGCCCCCGCACCGGGAATGCCGGGACGTGCCAATGATTTCCGGTCGGCCAGGCACCCAACAGACCGCGCTCCCCCAGGGTCACCACCACCGGCTGCCGGTTCCGCTGCGCCAGTCGCAACGCCGCAGCCACCAGCGCGTGTCCCGACAACCGCCGCCGGGCCCCCAACAACAGGCCCAGCTCCCGTACGTTCATCTTCCACAGGACGGCGGGAAACCCGCGCAGCCCCCGACGGCTGTCCGCCAACACCAACAGGTCCGGTTCCCGTTCGAGTGCCTCGCGCACCGCCCGCAACACCTCTGCCGTGAGCACCCCCGTGCCCGCCACATCCACCTGGTCCAACAGAATCATCGCATCCAGCTCCGTCGCCAGCCGCCGCACCGACTCGGCGAGCGCGCGACTCACCCCGCGCGGGGTGGGCGTCCAGTTCTTGAGATCCAGCCGGTTCAGTTCCCGTGGCGGTCGGCCCGGCTCCATCACCAACGGCTTCGTGTAGGTAAACGTCCGCCGACACGGGGTCTGCAGGAAATCGTCCAGCGCCACGCCGGGCAGCCCCGCCAATGCCCGCCGCAACTCATAGCCTTCGCCGTCCTCGCCACAAAAACCCACGGCGTGAATCCGCCCCACGCCCGCCGCCACCAGATTGTTCACGATCGTCCCGGCCGCCCCCGGCTGCGCCCGAACCCGCACGACGTTGTACACGGGCAGGCCGGTCTCCAGGGATCGCTCCCGACGCGCCGGATCGATCTCCAGGTAACGGTCCAAGCAAAAGTCGCCCACCACGGCGATGCGCAGTTTGCCGTACCGGCCGGTCAATTCGCGCAAACGTTTCGGCGTCATGACCCGTCTCCGATCGCATCCTCCGAAAGGGCCGCGGCCCGTGCCCCGGGCGTCGCCCCGACTGCTTCTCCTTTCAGCCGATGCCAGAGCCCCGACAGGAACATCCGGTTGTCGCTCTGCACATACCGCATGCAGCCGCCCATGCGCGCATAACTCTTGCAAAAGCGCAGGTAGTAGGCCGGGTTGTCCTTGGGAGGTTCGCCCCGGGACCAGTCCCAACCTCCGCCATCCTGCAGGTCCACCACATAGATGGTATGGCCCCGGACCGTGGGACGGCCCGCCTGCAACCGCAAATTGTTCACGCAACTCAGGCTCTTTTCGAACACCTGCGGGCCCATGATGGCCGAGCCCACCGACAGGACCACCCCGCCGTCGAGCCGCTCCACCGATCCGCCGAACAGCGCAAAATCCAGTTGCGCAGCCCGCCCCAGCACCGCCCCGTTGAACCACGGATGCGTGGCAATGATGTCGTATCCGATGCCGGGATGCACCGTGAACGGGATGCCCAGTTCGAACGCACGCGCCGGTAACGAGTGCGCCTTGTGCGGATGTTTCACGGTCCAGCGTCCCGGGGCCAGCCCGTGCCGCACGATCATTTGCAACAATTCGGCGCGGGCCGGCGTCCGGGGATCCTGGGGGCTCTGGCGAATGGCCTGCTCCAACGCCCCGGGCTCCGGCAGTTCCAACCCCTCCTCGGCGATGAACCGGCCCAGGCTGCGCCCCCAGCCCTCGCCCCGGAGCGCCCCGACGGCCAGCGCCAGATGCAGGTATCGCCCCGTCTCGTCCCACGTCCCAAAACACCCCTGCGCCACATGCGCGCGCACGCTCTCCTCCGTTCGCCCCAGGAATGCCAGTTCCCAATCGTGAATCGTGCCCGCTCCGTTGGTGGCCAGGTGCGTGATCCAGCCGCGCTCCATCAACCGGATCACCACGTCCATCAAGCCGTTCTTCACCAGGTGCGCCCCGTAGATGAGCATCACCGCCGCGCCGGTGGCACGAGCCTGTCGGATCCGGTCCGCCGCTTCTGCCACCAGCTCTGCCACCGGCTCGGAAAGCACGGGCGGGGAATCGTCCGGGGATATCAAAATCTGCTCCAGCCGACTCAAGCTCTGCCGCTCCGCCAGGGGTCGTACCCGCACCTGCTCCAAGGGCAAGGCTCGGACTCCCGTCGGGCCTGTTGGCGCATGGGAGGCGTCGCTGTTCATGCGTGCTTCAACCTCGCGAGTCAGTCTGCGCCCCTGCACCCGCCCTCGCAAGTCAGCCACACGTTTCTACACTCCCGGGGTCGAAGAAGCACATGGACCCAACAAGCACCCGGAGAACCGCGCACACGGCGCGACCCCGCGAGGGCGTTCCGACCCGGGGCTTGTCAGCGGGCAGTCGGCGCTGGGAGATGAGTCGTCTCCCTGGGCGGCCGCCGCTTCACGCGCCGCACAAGCCGGCGCATCCTGCCAACTCGGGGCGCCGCGCCGAGTTGGGCTGGCCAAACGATCAAAAACGATCCGACCCTGCTCCGGACTCTCGACCCAAAACTCCACGGCATTGTCCGCTCGAACCACCGACCGGGGTCATGACCGGGCATCGACAACGGAAGCGTTTACCCGAACCCGGGACATCTCCTGCACAGAACATCCGGATCCCGGGAGAGGTCGCAGAAACCACGCCGGTTGGCCCACTGCCCGACATGAGTCAGCCCCGGGCAAACGCATAGTCGGGCAGGATGACGCCGGGCTCGACACGCGCAGCCTTCCGCCTGCCCTTCACCCGCGCCGCAGCTCCTCCAACTTGTGCGCGGCCCGTCCCTCGGCAAGCACCCTTTCCGCCACTGCCCAGCCCTCGGTGAGCGACGTCGCCGCACCCGCCACCCACAACGCAGCCGCGGCATTGAACAACACCGCCTCTCGACGGGGCCCCCGGTCTTCTCCCCGCAAGAGCCTTTCCAACAGTGCGGCGTTCGCAGCCGCATCGCCACCCCGCAGATCCTCCAGGCTCGCCGAGGACGATGGCCGCGGCGGCATTTCCCACCCCGCACATGTTGGAGAATCGCCCAGACCAAAGCCCGCCACGGTATTCGATCCCGCAGGGCAGGCCTCGTCCAGATACACCCTGGCCCCCGTGGCTTCGGTGATTTCTCCGCACACCACCAAGCCCCGCCGGACTCCCAGGGACTGCAATACACGGGCCAGGGGCGCGCACAGGTCGGGTCGCGGCACTCCCATCAACTGGGCATCCGGCACCACCGGGTTCAGCAGGGGACCGAGATAGTTGAAGATGGTGCGCTGGCCCCGCTCGGCACACAGGCGCCGCGCCGGTGCAATGTGGCGGAATGCCGGATGATACAGGGGCGCAAAAAAGAAGGCGAACCCCCGGACTTGCAAGGCGCGCGCCGCCTCGGCCGGCGACTGCTGGATGGGGATCCCCAACGCCTCCAATACGTCTGCGCTGCCCGCCCGCGAGGTCACCGCACGGTTCCCGTGTTTGGCCACGGGCACCCCCGCCGCGGCACAAAGCAACGCCACCGCGGTGGAAATGTTGAACGTGCCGGCTCGATCGCCGCCCGTCCCCACCACGTCCAAAATCACCCGGCCTTTCCGCCACTCCGGGTCCACCGGCGGCACCACGGCCCGGGCCCGAAGTTCTCGCGCAAAGCCGGCAATTTCGTCGGGCGTTTCGCCCTTGCGCGCCAGGGCAGTTAAAAACTCCGCCTTGGTCTCCGCGGACACCTGCTCGTTCACCAGCCGATCCACCGCCGCCCGCACCTGTTCGGGTCCGAGCGACTCGCCGGCCAGCAATTGACGGGTCAACGTCTCCAACACGCACCCGAGCCTACGGCACGGACCCCGGCACTCAAGTGCAAAGCCCCCGGACGAAACCTCCCCGTCCCTCGGCTTCGACAGCAGGTGCCCGGATGATGAGCGGCTCCCAAAACGCCGATCGTTGTGCAACGAAACCCTCGGCAATTCCGCGCCAGGCGGGCCGGCTTCTCTCCTCCCCGACACCCCGCACTGCAACGGCTCTCGCGCTCCGCCACGCTTGTGCCAACAGCGAAAACGGAGCCGACACCGGGTTCAGGAAAAAAGGCCGGCCGCCGGAGACAAACCCGCCCCGGAGCAAAACGAATCCCTGGCACATGCGAATGAAGGCTCCCGAAGAAACTCAGCCAGGACCGTGGACGCGCCCGGCACCAAAAAAACTGGAGGCGAGGGTCGGAATCGAACCGACGTATGGGGCTTTTGCAGAGCCCTGCCTTACCACTTGGCTACCCCGCCTCTGCTCGCACCAATGAAAGCATAATCGGCCCGTCGCAGGGCGCAAGCCCCGGATCCAAAACAAGCAACTGGCGCATCCGGCAGGACTCGAACCTGCAACCTTCTGATCCGAAGTCAGAAGCTCTATCCAATTGAGCTACGGATGCGCCACAAACCCGGCGCACGTCACCGCCGGGAAAAGGAAATGGGGTGGTCGACGGGATTTGAACCCGCGACAGCCAGATCCACAATCTGGGGCTCTAACCAGGCTGAGCTACGACCACCGCTCAATCGCTCAGCACACTACGTCGAGCCCGTCCCAGGGTCAAGAGCCGGCGCAAGGGCCGGCCCCCTTGCCAACCCCCTGTCCACTTCCGATCCACAGCGGGTCGGGCACCGCACCCGCCGCAGTCCGCGCGCTTCACCCTCCGGTTCCGGAAAGGCCCCCCGGACAGCCAGTGATCCCACTGCAGGGCTGTCGGAGTCGAGACGTGGCGGCCCGGGTCATGGACTCGGCCCCGGACCGGCTTGGGACGGCAACCTTTCGCCTCGCCTGTTCGGTCTCGGCGCTGACCCGTGTGATCCAAGCGAAGCGGCAGATCAGAGGGAGGTTCATCTCGCTGGGGCGCCGCATGGGTTCGAGCCAGGCAGAGACCGGGTTCGAGAGCCGGCTCTGCAATTCCACGGCGCACAGCACGAGATCGGTGACAACGCCGCGGCTGAAAAGAGATCGTCTCCCTGTTGCGCCCGGCCCTGGTCGTGGGCAACAGACGATCTGATCTTGCGAGTGAGCCCACCCCCGCAAATCGCCTGCCGAAGCACCACCCCGCCCCACAGTGAGCCACCAAAAAGTCGACGGCGCCTCCGGCAGTAGCTGCAGGAGCCGCTGCGGCACGCACCAGGACCCCGGCGACTCATTGCACCGGAACGGCCTTCACCGTGATCGTCTCGGCGTCGATCACCCAGCGATGCCCGGGGGGCGGGCCGGGCACACTGTCCAAGCGCTGCCCGGCAAACTCCGCAAAGCTCACCGGCAACCGTCCCGCCTGTTTGACGAAAATCCGAAGCTGCTCCGTCAGGAACGGATCCATCGTTCCCCGTACCCCTTTGTGAAGGCGGTTCTCTGCGACAGCAGCGACCGGGGCAGGCGGCGGAGGCAACGGCGTCTCCGTGCGGACCGGCTCACCCAGGACCTCCGGAGCTGGTGCGCCATTGTTCGGGGCGGCCGACTCTTCGGCCCGCTTGCATCCGGCTACGCCCAAGACCAGAGCCCCTGCGACCAAGCCGAGGCATGCGCCACGTATCCAACCCGGCCGCGACCGAACGATCGAGTCAGTCCGGAGGAATCCCTTCTCACAAGTCCGGCCGCGAATTGGCAGGATCGAATCCATACGTGTGATGCACCGCACTGGCATGCCCGTCCGCAAATCCCACATTGGCCCGTTTGCTGTGCCGACTGGTGAGCACATCGCCGCCGCTGGGGTTGGGATTGTACGTGCTCTGCGGCACCCAGCGGCCGTCATTGATGACGTTCAAGTTCGGCCGCGAAACCTCCTGGGCCAGGTAGGACGACTGTTCCTCGGCCAGCATGATCTTTTTGGCCGGGTTCCTGATGTTCACCTGCCGGAACGGATAAAAGGTTTGGCCCTGGCGAATGGACGCCATGCCCGGGGAGCGGCCCGACTCCAGACTGAAACTGGTGAGACTGTAGCTGTACAGATAAGGGCCGTTGGCCGGATTGGCCTGCAGGATACGCTCCCGGTCGTCCAGATCCAGAGGGCACCGGAACAGGTTGCTGCTCATGTTGCCGATGTACGGCGCGATGGGGCTGCGCTCGATGGGGTACTGGGGCAGGTTTCGCCGCCAGTAGATCCAGTCCTCCGGTTGGAAGCCGTACGTGTTGGCCGAAGCACAGGCCGGAAAGATTCCCTGGTGGGCGTCGATGTACATCATGAACCCGACCGTGATCTGCCGCAGATTGCTGTAACAGCGGGCCTGGCCCGCCTTGGCCTTGGCCTTCGACAGTGCTGGCAAAAGCATCCCCGCCAAAATGGCAATGATCGCAATGACAACCAACAGCTCGATCAGGGTGAACGCCCGCCAGCTGCGTGCCGGCACTTCGCAAGGCCACTTTTTCACCGGTTTCATGAGCGAGGACCAGGGGATTGCAGCTTCCGCATCACCGTGCCGCCTGCCACAGGCAGTGTCAAGAGACCTGGTACGTGAACAAGATCGACTCCGAATATTGCTTTTCCCGGGCCCGATGCCGGCCGCCAAACCCCGGGCTGCGGGATCACTTTGCTCGCACTCCGTGATCGTCCTGCCCTTCCGCAGCCAGTCTGGGCCGCAGGCCTCCCGCTGCCCATCGGACATTTGTTCGAAGTTCCCGACCGCCCCTCGCCCGACGGCCGGGAAGAAAACGGGCCAGGCCCCGGCCGATGAAACACACCCGACACGGAGCCGCCGCGGCCGGGCCGAGCGCTTTTCCCGGTCGCCATCTCCTGTCGGGCGGAGTGGCTCCGGGCTCCGGACAGGGGCGAATGGGTGCGGCCATCTTGGATGCCATCGGGAACGACGTCGCAGGCTCGGGCCCTCCGGAATCGACACCCCGGCAAGCCGCCCACGTCGAGCTTGCTGCTCTCGCTACGGCGGATTCTCCGCAACTGCGCGGGCATGGCGGGCCGCTTCTCGAGCGGTCGGTCTCGGCCTGTGGGGTCCCCGGTTTCGCAGTGCCCAAACTCCCGTGCAGCGAGGCGAAGGTCTCTTCCGCCGGCTTGCCTGCGCTGGCAGGGCAGGAGCAGCTCAAGCCGCCACGGCCCTTCGCCGATAAAGGAATGGATGGAGGGCGCCGGGCCCCGCTTCTGGTCGCCCTCCCATGAGGCTTTGTTCTCGAGCACAAGGCGCAGGGCCGTCCCCCGGACGCCCCGGCCGCCCTACGAAAAGGATTGCCAACGCGGCACGCATGGCCAATGGTTAGTGGGAAGTGGGTGCGCCGATGGCGCCGCCTTGGCAGCGACGAGGTCGGCCGCCCGACTCAAGGACCAAGAAGGGGGCTTGAAACCGTGGGCCGGTCGTGCGGCAGCGGCACACCCCGGCATGGGCTGTGGAAGACAAGGTCCAATTACAACGCTTTGAACTGAAATACCGGGTGGACGAAGACACCGCCCGGGCCATCCGCGAGTTTGTCCGGGGCTACCTGGAGCCGGACGAGTACGGGGTCGACAAGCCGAACTATTCGTACCGCATCCACAGCCTCTACCTGGACTCCGACGACCTGCGGTGTTTCTGGGATGTGTTCAACAGCAACAAGAACCGGTTCAAGCTTCGCATCCGGTACTACGACGACAACCCCGATACGCCCGCTTTTTGCGAGATCAAACGGCGGGTCAACGAGGCGATCCTCAAACAGCGTTGTGCCATTCGCAAGGATGCCGTCGCTCCCCTGCTGTCCGGCCAGTTGCCCGACCCGTCCTTTTTGATTTCCCAAAAACCCCATCAGTTGGAGGCGCTCCAGGAGTTCTGCCGGCGCATCTCCGACCTGAATGCCAAACCCAGAACCCACGTCAGCTATCTGCGCGAGGCCTGGGTCAGCCCCGGCAGCAACGCCGTACGCATCTGCCTGGACCGTCAGGTCTGCAGCGAGCCGCAGAGCACTCCGGAGCTCAAAACGGAAATGGAAAACCCGGTCATGCCGTTCGAGCCGGAAGTGATCCTGGAGCTGAAGTTCACGGGTCGGTTCCCGAACTGGATGGGCGATCTGGTGCGGACCTTCGGGTTGCGCCAGCTCAGTTCCGCCAAGTACGCCGACGGGGTGGCCCTGCTGGGCGAGCGCCGCCTGGCCCCCGAATCCCTCCTGATCTTGCGGGACGACCTGCTCGAACGGTATTTGCAGCGTCGCCATCTGCCCGGGCGCCTGGGCCAGCCGGCTTGAGACACGAGGTCGCTGTCCATGAATGACGTCAACGGCCTGAACGAACTCTTGAGCCTGTTTTTCAGCGCGGATTTCTCGCTGCAGCCCGTCAATGTGCCGGCCCTTTTGCTGGGATTGTGCCTGGCATTCCTGGCCGGGCTGGCCATCTCGTGGACGTACATGACCACCCATGCAGGCCTGTCGTATTCCCGGTCCTTCGTAAATTCGCTGGTGGTGATTCCCGCCATTGTGACCGTGGTGATGCAGGTCCTGCAAAACAACCTGGTCACGGCCTTCGGCTTGATGGCCGTGTTCGCCATCGTGCGCTTCCGGAACGTGCTGCGCGACACGCTGGACACCAGCTACATCCTCAGCGTGATTGCCGTGGGCATGGCCTGCGGCACGCAGCGTTTTTCGCTGGCGGTCATCGCCACGCTCAGCGTCGCCGCCATCATGTTTTTCCTGTGGTACACCGCCTACGGCACGCGGCACCGCTATGATCTGATCGTCAATCTTCACTGGGGCCGTCCGGCGGCGGAGTTGCCCTATCTGTTGCGGGTGTTGGAGCGTCACAGTCGTGCGGTGTACTGCGCCACCCGCCGTTCCGACGAACGCCAGGAGGGCATGGATCTTTCCTACCGCCTGCTGCTGCGCGATCCCTCGCGCGTGGAAGATTTGCTCACCGAACTGCGGGCCGTTGAGGGCGTCTCGCGCCTGACCAGTCTCCAGGCCCAGGAAGAATCGGAGCTCTGACGCCATGAAACTGGAACCGCTCCCTCCCATTCCCAGTCCGCCGGCCCAATGGTGGCGCATGTTTCGCGTCCGCGTTCTGCCGGCGTTGGCCTTTGTGGGTGTGCTGGCCCTGACCGTGCGCCTCTGGGAAATGAACATGGCCAGCCCCACCGTGGTGGGGACGGCCTCGGGCCCGCGCGCCGACATTATCAGTCCGCGGCCCGGCAGGCTGTCGGAGCTGCACGTGAGCCTTTATCAGCCGGTGCAGGCAGGTCAGCCCGTCGCCCTGGTGGAAGCCGTCGATCCGGCCGTTCTCAGCAACACGGTGCGCCTGATCCGCGCGGAAATGAATGCCATCCTGGCGGACATGGGCTATCCCACCGACGATCGCCTCCGCTACGCCCAGTACCAGCTCGACTGGCTTCGCGAGCGGGCCGACCTCCTGAGCGCAAAGGCGCAGTTGGGGTATGCGGAACGGGAATACGAAAGGGTCCGGCGCCTGGTCGAAGAAGGCGTGGCCAGTCAGGACGCGCTGGACATCGCCTTGCGGGACCTGGAACAGGCCCGACAATTGGTGAACGAAAAACAATCTGCAGTCGACCTCGCTGCAAAGCTCCTGGAAGAACTGGATCCCCACCAACGCACCCCGGAATCGCCCCAGGTCAAGGCGGCCCTCGCTGTCGCGGAAGAACGGCTGCGCCTGGCGGAAGCCGAGCTGCAGCCCCTGGTGTTGACCGCCCCCATCGATGGCGTCGTCACCGCCATCGCCAAGTACCCGGGCAGCATCGTGGCCACCGCCGAACCCATCGTGACCATCGCCAGTTCACACGTGGATTACATCGTGGGCTTCATTCCCCAGCCGCTGCGGGTGGAGCCCGTCGAAGGGATGGAGGTCGAAGTCCGCAGCCGGGGCATCCACCGCTCGGTGGGGTACGGCCGGGTGCTCCACGTGGGCGCGCGCATCGAGCTTTTCGACGCTCCCCTTCGCATTCGCGGATTGGGCAATGCCCAACAGCGTGGCCTGCCCATCATCGTCAGTGTGCCGCCCAACATGAAACTGCGCCCCGGCGAGCTGGTGGACCTGGCCCTGGGCCCCACGCCGGCCGGCGCGCACGCCACCAACTGAGTCCGGGTCCCGCAAGCCGGGCGCCGCTTCCAGGCCGGCCCCGGCCACGGCCACAAATTCCGGCTGCTGACTTCAGGCTCGGCCCGCGGGCGGAGGCAGCCGCCCCAGCGCCCGCACCAAAGCCGCCACGCGCCGTACATCCACCGGCTCTTCGATCCGCCCGCCCCGCTTGAGCGAGGTCCCCACCAAAAACCCGTCCGCCGCCGCGTACCGCTCCAGGTTCTCCGGCGTGATCCCGCTGCCCACCAGGAGCCGTGCCCCGGGGCATGCCTCCCGTAACCGTCGCAACTGCTCCGGGTCGGCCGCCTGGCCCGTACCCACACCCGACACAATCAAGGCGTCGGCCAGCCCCCGTTTCCACGTGTCCCACGCCGCCACTTCCAGGGGCCAATCGCCCAACCGCACGGCATGTTTCACATGCACATCCGCCCAGATGGCCGCCTCCGGAGCCACTTGCTGGCGATACCGCACCGTCTCGTAGGCGTTACCCTGCAGAATGCCCTGATCGGTCAGCATGGCGCCGGTGTGGACGTTGACGCGAACGAAGCGGCCCCCACAGGCGGCACACAGGGCGAGCGCCGCTCGGGCATCGTTGCGCAACACATTGAAACCCAGCGGCAACTCCACCGCCTCCCGCACCGCAGCCGCCACCACGGCCATGGCCGCCACCGTCTCCGGCCCCACGGCCCCGCCGGTGAAGGGCAGATCGCCAAAGTTCTCGAGGCACAAGGCGTGGACCCCACCGCGCGCATAGGCCCGGGCATCGGCCACCGCGGCTCGAACCACTTCGGACATGCTGCCGGCCCAGCGGGGCGCCCCGGGCAACGGCCGCAAGTGGACAACGCCCACCAGCAAACGCGGACGTGCCGCGGACCAAATCAAGTCGCGCTGTCGCTGCGAGCTTTCCCACGCCCCTCTCATCCGGCCCTTCTCTGCAGGTCCCGTGCGGGACTCGGCGGAAGGTCCGGGGGCCGAACCCGATTGTGCTGCCTCACGCTGACTCATCCTTGGATGTCTCCCGTTGCGGATCGGTCTTGCGGGATGCGGTCTTGCGGCGGCGGCGAGTCCGGGGCACGATCGAGGTTCCCGCGGCGGCACCCGCTTCGCCCCCTTGGAGCCGTTTCAAGGCGGCAAGGGCGGCCTCACTTTCCGCGGCTTTTTTGCTGGGCCCCTTGCCCCGGCCCAGTTCCTGCCCCTCGTGCCACACCGCACATTCGAAAACGCGCTCGTGATCCGGGCCGGTCACGTTGACCAACCGATACTCGGGCGGGTGCGCCGACCTGGCCTGCAGGAGCTCCTGCAGTTCGCCTTTCGGATTGTCCGGCGCGGGCAGAGTCTCCACCTGCGCCAGCAGCGGTTCGAACTCTCGCAACACGAACCGCTGCGCCACCTCGAACCCGCCGTCCAAATAAAGGGCTCCGATCAGGGCCTCGTACGCATCGGCCAAGGAGGAGATCCGCTGCCGCCCCCCGTGCCGCTCCTCGCCGGGGCTGAGGATGAGGTGGCTGCCCAGATTCAACGCCCGGGCGCGCTCGGCCAGGGTCCGTCGGTTGACCAGCCGCGCGCGGGCCTTCGTGAGGCGGCCTTCTTCGTAGGTCGGGAATCGGTCATACAGCTCGCGGGTCAGCACCAGCTGGAGAACCGCATCCCCCAGGAACTCCAGCCGCTGATTCGTCTGCAGCGTGGCCGCAGGCTCCGTGGCCACCGAAGGATGAGTCAGCGCCAGTCGCAACAGCGTCCGGTCGCGAAACCGCCAGCCCACGCGGGTCTCCAATGCGTCCGTCGCAGACACGGGCGAAACTCTCCTGGCTTACGAACCGGAGGGAGCCGGCTCCACCCTGGAATCGGACGGGACGGCCTCGGCGCCTGTGGCGTCCGGGGTTGCCGGCGCGGGGTCGGGCCCCGACATCGCCGGAGGCAGACCCTGCTCGAGCAACTGCGCCACCGTCCGCTGCACGGCTTCGAGCTCGCCGAGCTTCAACGCCGGGTCGGGCACCGTGAACACGTCCCCGTTGCGCGTGTGTTCGTACACAAAGACCCGCTGGCCGTCGCGCCAGAACTGCTCCTTGACCTTCAGCACCCGTTTGCGCTCCAGCATGACCGCAAGGATGTACGTTGCAGGCCGGTATTGGGGATCGGCTCGCTCACACAGCTGACGCAGCAATGTCTCGGCTGCGTCGCGCCGGATCGGCTCGGCCGGGGGCGGTGGCGCCTCGTAGATGCCCCGCCAGTACGAGACCACCTCCCGTCGGGTGCGGGCCTCCTGGAGGTATTGTGCCTCCCAACACGCCACGCAAACGTCCAGCCGCCGGTAGCGCCTCTCCTCCTCCCACAGCAGACTGTGGTAGGGCTGGCGATCCGCAAACTTCTGACCGCAGCTTTGGCAGGCGGAAGCGCGTCCCTGAATGTTCCAGTCGTTCATCAACGGCAAAGCGGGTGGCAAAAATGCATGGCTGTCCGGCATGGATTCGAACCATGACAAAGGGCTCCAAAGACCCTTGTGCTACCGTTACACCACCGGACAGGCGCGCATTAACATAACCGGCGACTCCGGCATGGAAAAGAGGAAAAAGCAGGGCTGCCCGTGCCCGCGCGTCGTCCACCGGGGGGCCGGAGCAACAACTGCCTCCCCCCGGCGGGTCAGCAGGTCCGGCCAAAAGCCGTCACCGACGTGGGGCTCCCTCGGCGGCTCTCCGGGCCAACGGCTTCAACCTTCGCTCCCGGAGCCACACTCGGCACACCCGATCCACCCTGGATCCGGCATGAGCCTCCTTGGCGTCCAGCCGCGGACGTCAACGCTCCCGAACCAGTCGGGCCGGCTGGGCCCACAGCTCCGAGGGCCAGTTGGCAAATGCCCACGAGAACGCGAACCACGTACGGGCTCCGGCCGCCTTTCGTGGGCCAACCGGCGGACCGCCCAAGGGAGAGTTTGCTGCCAGCGGGACGGCGCACCGCAGGTCTCGCTCCGCGCAGACCGGCTGATCCTCCGGTGCCCGAGGCGCACCCGGCGGCCGTGGCTGAGCACCGGATAGAAGAAACCGGGGACAAACGCCGTTTTCCCCCGGTGTCCCGCGCCGAGGACGCCCGAAACTGCACCCGCTTTCGGGAGTGTCCAAAACCTGAAATGCGCCGCCGTGTCCGCAGCGGCCGTGCCTCCGGGATGGCGGGACGCAGAGCAGCGGAGGGACACGAGTTCCGTATCGTCTCGCAGCCCCTTCGCTCGAAATCGGACGCGGGCTTACAGCCGCTGAAGCACTGCACGGCGCTCCTCCGCGTTCAGTTCGCGCCATTGGCCCGGCGCAAGGTTGCCCAGCCAAAAGGCGCCGATGCGGACCCGCAGCAGCCGCAGCGTGGGATGCCCAATGGCAGCGGTCATGCGCCGCACCTGACGATTCTTCCCTTCCGTGAGCTCCAGGGCCAGCCAACAGTCCGGCACGCTCTTGCGGTAGCGAATCGGGGGAACCCGGGCCGGCAGAATGGCCGGGGCCGTCGGACCGATGGCAATCGGAATCAGGTCGGGCTCGGCGGGCGCTGGGAGCACTTGGGGTGGCGGCTCCAATCGCCAAACTCGGCACGGCCGGGTGAGATAATCGCCAATGCGCACGCCGCGCTGCAACCGGTCCAGGGCCTCCGGCGAGGGAATTCGTTCGACCTGCACCCAGTATTCGCGGGGATGGGCGTACCGGGGATCGAGCAGCCGCGCGGTCAACGCCGGCTCGTCCGAAAGAAGCAGAAGTCCCTCGGAATCGGCGTCGAGTCGGCCGATGGGATAGACGCGGGGCGGAAAGCCGAACTCGGCCAGCGTGCGGTGGCCCGGTCGCTCGGGGGTAAACTGCGAAAGCACGCCGTAGGGTTTGTGGAACGCCAGCAGCATGGCACGGCAGCCTCCCGGACGCGGCTGCGGTCAGCCCGGCACCGTCACCGGCTCGGCATGCAACCGATGCAAATGCTCGAGAGCCTCCTCCCACCAGGCCGACTCCGGCATCGCATAGGGACGGAACGTTTCGATCCAGCCCTCCTGCCCGTGGAAAAGGAGGGCCCGATGCAGCCCCAGGTTGTTGGCTTGCGGGGAATCGATCAGGCTGGCGGAGTCGTTGGCGCTCATCTGGAACAGGACCCGCAGCTCGAACTCGGCGAGCGCCTTGCGGCTGAGCTGGCGCAGCAGATTGGCGTAAGTGTCACAGGTGAGCAGCACGTGAAATCCCAGGTTTCCCCCCTGGGTGACCAGTCGGTCGAAGATCAGACCGGGATGAGTGAGAGACGTCTCACTGTCCAGGGCAAACGCCGCGTCCTCGTCGTAGCGGAGTTTTTTGTGGTGCTGGAGGCGATGGATCAAGAGGAACAGTTCGGGGGCGGCGGGGTCGAGCGTTTCGGTGCGACGTTGATGTTCGTGGAGCAACTCCTGCAAGACGGCTTCCGCGTCCGCGGGCCGGACCCATTGTACGGCGTGCGGCAGACGGGGCAGCAGCTGCTGGAAAAGCCGGGTTTCGGGGGCGTCAGGCGGACTGGCGTCGAACAGATAGAACCGAGCGGCCGGCCGGGGCAGTTGCGCCCCGAGGATGACCGGGGCCAGCAAAAGCAGGGCCAGCGCGGTTTCGTCGCGTTGCCCTACAATGAGCAAATGACTCCCGCTTTGGCGACGGAACACGACTTCGGTGGGACCTTTGATGGCGTTGGGTTCCCCCAGCCAGAGCCGGGGTGCGCGCGTGGGCCGCAGCGCCGGAGCATGCAACAACTCGCGCAGGTGGCGGTTTGACCGAATCTCGGCAGGCGCGTTGCCCTCGAAGACGATCGGTTCACGGCCGGCAAAGCGCCGGGCACGGTCCGGAGTGCTTTCCGCCAGGGCCCGGATGCGCCGCAACCATTCCTCCCGTTCGCGGTCGGGCAGCCAGACGACCTGGAAGGGACTGTTGCCCTGCAGGGCTCCGCCCTCGTCGTTGTAAATGGCCTCGCCCGGCCGGCTGAGCAATCGGGGCGCGGGATTGTCCTCGTTCATGATCAAAAGCGCGTCGGCCTCGTTGCATTGCAGCGCAATCCGCACAACCATCTGCCCCATGGTCGAACGGGCCAGCGTATAGGCTCCGCCCAGGGTTTGCGAACCGAGCAACACATGAATCCCGAAAGCGCGGCCCTGCCGCACGATGCGATCCAGCAACAGGGCCGCACTCTGGGCAATGCGATCGTCCTCCACGAAGAACTCCTGGAACTCGTCGATCAACAGCAACACGCGCGGCAGCGTCTCCCGGCCCCCGGCCCGGCGGTACCCCGGCAAATCTTGAACTCCCAGCTGGCGGAACAGGTCGCCCCGCCGGCGCAGTTCCTCGTCCACGCGATGCAGCACGCTGAGACCGAACTCCCGATCGCTTTCAATGGCCACCACGCGGGCGTGCGGCAGCCGATGAGCCGCATAGCATTTGAACTCCACGCCCTTCTTGAAGTCCACGAGGTAGAACTCGATTTCGTCCGGGCTGTACCACAAGGCCAGGTTGGTGATGATGACGTGGAACAGCGTGGACTTGCCCGAGCCGGTCTTGCCCGCCACCAGCCCGTGCTGCCGGGTGCCCTGTCCCAGGCAGAGGTATTGCAGCTTGGTAGCCCCCGTGCGCCCAATCGGCACCCGCAGCTCGTCGGTGGCATCGCCCGACCAGTACCGGTCCTCCGAGGGGGCCGCCTCCACAAACGGGGTTTCGACCCGGTAGGCATCCCGACTGTTTTGGCCGATGCGGTGGAGCAGCGGAGTGGCAATCTCGGGCGGCGGCGGCGCTTCCAGCTCCAGCCGGAGCCCCTCGTGGTCGGCGCCGGCCAGCAGAAAGCGCCCCGACCGTTGGACCAGACAGCGCGCGTATTTGCGAAGTTCCTCGGGCACCAGTTCCACCGGCGGCGTGCGGCGCTGGTCCCAGTGCAGCAGCACATGCACCCCGCAACGCGGGCCGCTGGCTGCCAGGCTCTGCAGGCGCTTGACCGCCAGATCCGAGAAATTCACGGGAAAATGCGCCACCACCAGGAAATGGTACTTCTCGGCCAGCCGGCCCGCCTGGGCGTTGTACTCGGCCAGGGTCGCATATTCGTTCCGCAGGTACATCTGGGTGACCTTCTCGACGTGTTCGTTCAGTTCGGCCAGCCGTTCTTCGATGTGGGCGGGCTGGGTCCAGATGCGCCCGTGGATCAGGCGGTCCTCGTAATCGGCCAGGTGCATGATGCCGGCGAAGTTCTGCCCGAGGCCCACCGGGTCCAGGATGGTGAAGGCGAGGCGGCCGGGTGGGGCGCTGGTGAGCAGGCGAAGAATGAGATTGTTCAGTGTGGCCAGGGCGGGCTCCGTTTCGGCCTGACCGGTCTCCAACAAAAGCGAGGCCTCGTGCGGCACGGTCAGCAGCAGCGGTAAACGCAGCTGCTGGGGCTCCGGAAGAGGAAGCCCTTTGTCGGCCAGATTGACGCCGCAAAAAGTGGCGAGGTCCACGTCCAAGTGTCCGTAGGGAGCGGCATGCAGGAAATCCTCCGGCGGAGTCCAGTCCGACCAACGGGGGTCGGTCCAGGGCGGAAAGGCGACTTCGGCTGCCGCCGCAGCGGCGCGCAGTTGGGCGACCAACGGCAGAACGACGTCGTGCCACTGCCGGCGAATCTCGTTCCAGCCCGTTTCACGGGCTTGCTGCAGGCGTTGGAGTTGCTGCCGGGTGCTCTCCTCGAGGGACTGGCGTTGTTGCTCGTACTCGGATTCCATCCGGGCCTGCTGACGGGCCACGTCTGCTTCCAGTTGCTGCAGTCGCGTACGGGTCAGCGTGTCGTTGCGCTGTTGGGCGCGCCGGCCCCGGGCTTCGAGGGCCTCGAGGGCCTCCTGCTGCTGTTGTTGGGTCTGCTTCCGGAGCTGACGCCATCGCTCGTTCAACACCTCCACGGTCCGGGCATGCCTGGCCTGGATGGATGCAAGCTCCGACTGATGGGCGGTTTCAGCCGATTGCGCGAATTGTTCCAGCCATCCGTCCAACTCGGCCAGCGCGCGCGCCATTTTCTCGGCACGCGGCCGGGCCAAGCCCCGGCTCAGTCCGTACAAGCCCAACCAGAACACGAGGGCGCCGCTCCAAACCGCCCAGTGCACAGGGCTCAGCTCTGCCGGCCCGCGCCGCGCCACGCCGAAGATCCCCAGGGCCGGCAGCACAATGCCCAGCAAAAGCCCCAGCCACCACGGGCAGTAGCGGAAGAGCACGGGCAGAATCAAACGACGCGTTTGCCGGACCAGCGCGTCAACTCCTGCCAGACGTCCCTGGAAACCCGACCAAAAGCTGACCGCGTCCAGGCCTTCGACTGCGGACGTGGGCGGGGTGGGCCCGGCCGTCAGGCATTGGCGCGCCAGACCGGGGTAGGGGCTGAAAAGGAGCTGGACCAGATGAAGACGCTGTTGGTACCGGGCCTGAGCCTCGGTCATCCGCTCCAGGAGAGCCTGATGGGCTTGTCGTGCGGAGGCCAGCTCCTCGTCGCGGCGACGATCGGCATCGAGCTGGGCCCGTTGGATTTCGAATGTGGCGCGACCCGCTTCGGCCTCGATGCGGTCCTTCAGGCGCTGGCGTTCCTTCTCCAGCGCCTGAAGGATGCGGCGTTCCCGATGTTGATGGGTCCGCTCCAGGTGCAGACGCCGTTCGCGGGCGTGGGCCTCCAGGCGGGCGCGGGCGGCCTCGTATTGTTCGCGGGCCACGCGGAGTGCCTCGTCGCGCTGGTAGCGCACGCGGTGACTGCGCGAGCCGAGATCACGGTCCAAATGCTCCGCCTGGCGCGCCAGTTCCTGCACCGTGGTGCGCAGGCGCTCCAGCAGGGCCAACGTCTCGGCCGTACCCACAAGAGGACTATTCACAGTCGCGACGGATTTGTTGCAGCACACGTTCCAGGGTATCCAACGCAGCGATGGTTTGGTTGACCTGGCTGGTCAGCTCGTTGAGGAAGCGCTGTTCGAACTCGAGCGCTTTGTCATCTCGCCAGCACTCCCGGGTTCGGTCCCAGTGAGCCTGCAAATCCTTCAGCAGGCCGAGCAGACGATTTTGTGCACCGGTCATGGCTGGGACGGTCCCGATGAGGTTGGATCGGTGGCAGGTGCCGGAGGCGGCTCGGGGGCGGGCCGGGAGAGCGAAGCCGAACCGGGTTCCAACTCCGCGTAAGCGGCAAGGGTGCGATGGATCTCGGTGAGGTAAGCCAGGGCACGGGCCAGGTCCTGGTTGAGATGACTGCGCAGTTTCTCGATTTGCCGCGCCAGCGGTTGCACGCGGGGCTCGAACTGCTGTTGCCAGAAACGCACGCGGCGGGCGCGATCCTGAGCAGATTCCAGCGCCTGGCGGGCGCGCTGGACGGCCACCTGTTCCGCCAGCGGCGTGTCGCGAAAGGCCGAGAGCCGGGCGCTGAAAAGCTCCTGCTGTCGCTGCTCCAGCTCCCGTTGCAGGCGACGGATCTCGTGCTGCCAGTGCGTCGCGCGGTCCTGCTCCAACCAGTTGCGCGTCCGGGCGAGATGCTCGGTCACCTCGTCGAGGACCCGCCCTGCCCGCTCGCGGAACAGGATCATCTGATTCCGAAAGGCCTCGATGGCCTCCAGGGAGGTAACCCTGGCCTGGTCTGCCATGGGTCAGTGCTGTTTGAGGTATTCCTCGATGCGCTGGGCCTTGCGCAGGAGGAACGGGGCCTGACGGTTGGAGGCTTCGATAAACCGGCGCAGGACCTTCATCGTATCGCGGAATTCCTCGGCAAACTTGGCGTGCTCCTGATCCTGCCAGGTGTCGCCCAGGGCCGCGAAGCGAGCCTGCAAGGCCGACATGCGGTTCTGCAGCTCGAGGTTGAACCGTTTCAGCTCCTCGGCGAACCTGCGCACTTCCTCCGGATCGATGATGGCTTGTGGCATGGCTCACGGGCGCGGCGGTCGCCACGCGTTCTCCGGGTTGCCGCGAACGGCGTTGCCCTGGCCTGCCGTTCGCTCATCCATGGCACGATAACCTACCAATGCCTGTTCGTTTTGGCCACTGCCAAACGCAGGCAACCCCTCGGCCGCCCCGGGGGAACTCGGGCAAACACACCGGGGCTTCCTCGCGTGCGGGTTGTCCATGTGGGCGCCCTTGGGCCGGAACGGCTCCGCCTGCCCGCCGGCATGAGGCCCCGAAAAAGCCGTCGCCGGGCGCCGGCCGGACACCGAACGCCCCCTTTCCGCCTGTCCGGTGGGTGCCGGAGGCCCGTGGGCCGCAGCTCGGACCGTGAGCGTGGGCGCTCCACGGGCGCTCCACGCCGGGTGGCGCGGGCAGACAAGTTGAACGTTACGCCGCCGCTTGAGCCGGCCTCGGCACCTTGCGCACCCGTTCAGTGAAGTCGTCCACCTCCTGAATGGTTTCGCAACCGACGGTCATCACGTCCACGCACCCCAGGCCCAGCACAAACCGGATCGATTCATCCCGCTTGTCCGGGTCGTTCCGCAACCGGCCTTCGCCCACCAGCTTCATGCCCACGATGCCCTTGCCCGCGGCTTTGATTTTGCGCAACACCGGCACCACCTCATCGGGCGGACCGTCCATGCTCATCTGGAAGGGGTTGATGCGCGCGTGCACGGAATCCACCCACGGCTCCTCGGCGGCTGCCTTCAATGCCTCCAGCGAATGGCAGGAGACGCCGTGGGCACGAATGATGCCCTTCTCCTTCAGCCGGGCCAGGATCTCCATTTGTTTGCTCAGTTCCCTGGGCCAGTTCGGCGAGGTTACGCAGTGCAGCAGGACCAGGTCGATGTAATCGGTTTTGAGCTCCCGGAGGAACCGCTCCACCACCACATCGGCATCGGGTCGTTCGGGTTCCGGAATGCCGCCGGGCTGGAACCAGATCTTGGTGACGATCTGATAGCGGTCCCGCGGCACGCCCTCCAGGGCCGGAATGAGGTACGGATGCGTGCCGTACAGGTCGGCCAGATCGAACAAACGGGTGCCGCGTTCGTAGGACTCGCGAATCAGGGCCTGAAGTTTTTCCCGGCCCATGCGGGTGTGGTTGGACTGGCGATTCCCGCCGCGCATGCCGGTGCCCAGGGAAAACCGCGAGGTGCGAATCCCTGACTTGCCCAGCGTCACGGTTTCGAAGGGATCGAAACGGCGCGGTTGTGATTCCTCGGCCCGCAGCCACGGGCCGGTGAGGGCCACCAGTCCAGCCGCCAACGCGGTGCGCCGCAAAAACTCGCGACGTCTCATTCGAGGTTCGGCGGGAGAGGAGGCACAGGGCTTGGTCGTTGCCCGGGACGGATTCTGGTTCGGCGTTTGCATGGCAGCTAATGAATGCCACAAGACCAGCCGCGACGCAACCTGCCAGCGTGTCGGCGGGCCACCGCTGGATCCCACTCGCGGCTCCCGGTCGGACAGCATCTTCCCGGAGAATCCGGAGTGTCTGCATGCCCGGGGCCGGCATGGAAGAGGTCCGGGGCACTCACGGTTTTGACCCGGCGCAAACGACGTTCCGAGGGCGACCGTGTTTCCCCGATTCGGCTTGCCCCGGCAGGGTCGGGCTCGTTTACTGAACCTGCATGGCTGCACGGGATGCGCAATCGACTCCCCCCAACACTCACGGGGATTTCGATCTGCAACGGTATCTGACCGAACGAAGCCGGTGGGTGGACCGCGGGTTGCACCGGTTCTTACCCCCGCAAAGCACCCGGCCGAGCACGATTCACCGGGCCATGCGGTACTCGGTGTTCGCCGGCGGCAAGCGGATTCGGCCCATCCTCTGCCTGGCGGCGGCCGAGGCGTGCGGGGGCGATCCGGAGGAGGCGCTGCCGTTGGCCTGCGCCATCGAGTGCATCCACACCTATTCGCTGGTGCACGACGATCTCCCGGCCATGGACAATGACGACTTCCGGCGGGGCCGCCCCACCTGTCACAAGGTGTTCGGCGAAGGCATCGCCGTGCTGGCGGGGGATGCGCTCCTGACGCTGGCCTTCGAGATCGCCGCGCAGTGTCGCGGCTGGCCCCGCTACCCTCCGGAGCGGATCATCCGCGAGCTGGCCGAGGCCGCAGGCTCGCGCCAGTTGATCGCCGGGCAGGTGGCCGATCTGGAGAGCGAAGGCAAACAGATCCCGTTGCGGCAGCTCCGGTACATCCACGAGCGAAAAACCTCGGCCCTGCTCTGTTGCGCGGTGCGGCTCGGCGGCATGAGCGCCAACTGTACAGCGCGGCAGTTGGAGGCGCTCACCCGGTTCGGATACCATGTCGGGCTCGCCTTTCAGGTGATCGACGACATCCTGGATGTCACGCAAACGAGCGAGAAGCTGGGCAAGACCGCCGGCAAGGATGTGAAAGCCCGCAAGGCGACCTATCCGGCGCTGGTGGGACTCGAACGGTCGCGCCAGATCGCGCAGACTCTCACTCGACGCGCCTTTGCGGCGCTGGAGCCTTTCGGCCGGAAGGCCGCAGCCCTGCATGCCCTGGCCGAGTTCCTTCTGCGCCGGGATCATTGACCCATCCCCCGGCCCGGCTCCGGGTTCCTGCCCCGGGCGGCGCAGCCGGCCTCAGGTCACCCGACCGAACTTCCGCTCCAACTCGCGATAGCTCAGCTCGATGAGCGTGGGCCGTCCGTGGGGGCAAGTGTACGGCATGCGACAGCGGCGCAGACTCTCCAACAGGTTCCGCAGTTCCGGCTCCTCCAGGGGGTCACGCGCCTTGACGGCGTGGCGGCAGACCGTTTTGGCGACCACGGGCTCGCCCAGCCGCAGTACATTGAGTTCCTGGCCGGACACCCGCAGCTCGTCCACCAGATCGAGCAAAAACCGACGCGGATCCGGCACTTTCACAAAGGGGGGCAGGGCATCGAGCAGGAAGGTGCGGGTGCCGAACTCGCTCAAGCCGACGCCGAGCCGGTTCAACACGCCGAGTTGCTCGCGCAGAAAGGCGGCATCGCGTGCGGGCAGCTCGACCGCTTCGGGCAACAACAGTTTCTGCGACGGGGCCTGCCCCTCCCGCTCGAGGCGGTCCAACATCTCTTCGAACAACACCCGTTCATGCGCCGCATGTTGGTCCATCAACACCAGCCCGCGATCGGACTCGAACAGCACGTACAGTCGGCCCAAAACCCCAAGAAATCGCAGCGGCACCTCCAGCAAGGGCACGGGCTGAAGGTCGGGCCCGGCCGGCGAACCGCCCGGGGCAACCCTTTCCGGCCGCGGCGGGGTAACGACGGTCGAAGATGGGGCCGAGGGCTCGGCACCGGCCCCGGGTCCGGAGACGGGCGCCGGAGAAAACACCGAGGGCACCGCAACGGTCGCACCCGGTTGTGCCGGAGCTGAAGCCCGAGCCGGAGCCATCCGGGTGGTCGACGTCGCGCCAGGCATGGCCACGTCGAAACCGAAGCTCCCCACTCCGGGACCGGCCTCCGCGCTTTGCGACGGGGTGGGGGTTTGCGGATCCGTCTTCAGACCGGGCAAAGCCGATTCTTCTCGTTTGACAGGGAGCGAGGGGGTGGAAACCCCCGAGGTCGTCGCCTGCCCCACTGCCCGGCCCGGGGCCGAGTGAAACGCAAGCAGGGTTTGCCGGACCGCCTGAGTCACCGCATGGCGCACGGCCCATTCGCGGTGAAACTTCACCTCCCGTTTGGCCGGGTGAATGTTTACGTCCACCGCGGCCGGGTCCAGCTCAAGAAACAGACAGCAGACCGGGTAGCGCCCCTTCATCAGGGCGGTGTGGTAGCCTTCCAACAGCGCGTGGTTGAGGGTGCGGCTCTCGACGGGCCGGCGATTGACAAACAGGTGTTGATCGGCCCGAGTGGCCCGCGACACGCCCGGAGCGCCAATGAATCCCCACACGCGCAACAACGCAGAGGGCTCGGGACTCGACACGACTTCAGCCGGGCTGGCAGAGGGACGCTCGTCCAAAGGCGCGGCGAACTCGACCTCGAGAAGAGCTTCGCCCGTGCCGTAAAGGGCACGGAGCCGTTCCCGCAGGGCCGCCCGCCGGGTTTGCGGATCCGGGCCGCAGGGCACCGCCGGCAATTGCCAGAGGGTCCGTCCGTCCTTGATGAAGGTAAAGGCCACCTCCGGCCAGGCCAGTGCCGCCAGCAGCACGCAGTGTTGCACGTGCGCAGCCTCGGTCTCGTCGCTGCGCAGGAATTTGCGCCGCGCGGGCACGTTGAAGAAAAGCTGGCGGACCTCCACGGTGGTGCCCGGCGCCGTGCCCGCGGCTCGCACATCGACGATCCGTCCCCCCGTCACCAGCACTTGCGTTCCCTCGGGTTGGTCACTGTCGCGTTCCCGCGTGGTCAGGGTCAGCCGGCTCACGCTGGCGATGCTGGGGAGCGCCTCTCCCCGGAACCCCAGCGTCCGAATCGCCATCAGGTCCTCCAGCGACCGGATTTTGCTGGTGGCATGCCGCTCGAGACACAACAGCGCGTCGTCCCGGCTCATCCCGATGCCGTCGTCGGAGACGCGGATCAGACTCCGGCCTCCGGCCTGAATCTCCACCACAATGCGGCGTGCGTCGGCGTCCAGCGCGTTTTCAATGAGTTCTTTCACCACGCTGGCCGGTCGCTCGATGACTTCGCCGGCCGCGATCTGGTTGGCCAGCGTCTCCGGTAACAGACGAATCCGGTTCATGCGCGGAACGGGCGACGCGCCTTCCCGCCCGGCACCTCTGGGATGGTCGATGACATGCGCATTCATTCTAGGACCACCGCCCGCCGGGTAAAGCGCCGGGCAGGCGGAGCCCGGTTTTGTTGTCGCCCTCCCGAGCTGCTGGCGGCGGTTTGGATCCGGCGCCCAAAGCATCCGAGCGGATTCTCAATCCGACGACAGCAGCGGTTGCGCCCAAAGCCGGCCGTTGAAGGGGCAGCGGTGGGGCGTTCCAGGCGATTTGCAACCCGGCGCGGTGCAGAATCTGAAATCCTCGCGGCCACCGCCACCCCGGTTACGGCGCCCGTGGCCCGCACCACGACCAGCTCGCCGCCACCCACAGCTTCAACGGCGTCAAAATCTGCTCCCCAATCCGCTCCCCGCCCTGCCATGCCGTCAACAGCTCGACACGATTCCGCAACCCGCTCAAGAACAGGCTCACCTCGGTTAAAAGCCGCTGATGCCGACCCGCTTCCGCGTGCGAGCGGGTCCACCCCACCGTCCTCCGGCCCGCGTGCCGCGCTTCCCGCCCCATCGCCGAAAGCAGCCTTCCTCCGTACCTCACCGCCTTGCTCGGCGTTGCGGCCGGACGCGCTGCATCAGAATCGGCGCCCCAGTCGCGGACCGAACTCGCGGTGGCCGGCAGTCAGCCGAGACCGGGCCCGTGCCCCGGCGGCGTCCGCGGCGCGTGTGAGTCTCATTCGCCATGGATGCGGCGCGTGTGCAGGTCCGGCGGGGCGCGCGCCGTTGCACCGGGCGGGTGGTGGCCGAAGTTGAGACCGTCGGGGCTTGGACTCACCTTGCGCGTGAGCCGGCGCGCAGAAGGTGGCAACAGCATGCCCGAAGTCAGATTCAGCCCGCCGCCCCTCGGGCCAGTCCCCCACAAGCGTCGTTTCCAGGATGAGCCGTACCGTGTGTGAGGTTGCCACCGGCGGCCCGGCACGCCGGGTCGGGACATGCCGATTGGGGCACCGCAATTTCGATGGCGCGCTTCGGAGGATCCCGTCGGGCCTGAAGAGACGCATGGAGGACGTCACCTCTCGAGCTGCGAATCCGGCTGCGGCGCGCGTGTCGTGGGAGAGGTCAGCGTTCCACTGGCACGCGAACGATCAGCAGGGCATGCGAGGGCACGGACAGGGAGGTCGCAGGTGCCTCGACCCGGACGGGCCAGTCACGGGGTGCCACGCGGGTGGGGTGATCGAAGTCGTTTTCGTCTGCAAGCGTCTCCCCCCGCAACAGGATCCCGCGAGCGCCCGGCCGCACCGCCTTTACGCCCGCCAGTTGCACGGCCACCGTGCGCTCGTACGGGGCGGCGTTGACCAGCTTGAGGATCACCTCGCGGCCGGATTCTTCCCATGCCGCCGTGGCGTAGAAACCGTCCTGGACAGGAACCGGAATCTCCACCGAATGAATGCGCTGGCCATCGAGATAACAATCCACCCGGGGCCCGCGAAGTTCGATGCGGATGTCATACCAGCGCCCCGTTTCGATGGAACCCGGGACCTGGGTGACCAGCCGTTCCTGTCCGCCGAGCCACGACTGAATGCCGTGCCGGGTGTTGCCCCACCCACCGAGATTCCATTGCACGCGCGTGCCCTGCCAGGCGTCGCGGAACATGATGAGAAACCCTTCGGCGCCACTGACCTTGCGGGCCTTCAGCTCCAGGGTGTACTCGGTCCAGTCCGGTCCGCCCACCGCGGCCGTGCTGATGCTGCGCGGGTCGGCTTGACGCAGGGCACCGTCGGCGACCTCCCATCGGCCGGCGTCCGGCCAGCGCCATCCCTCCGGCCGGGTCGAGAAGTCGGCGCGATAGAGAATCTCCTCGCCGCGTCGGACGACCAGGTCTTTGAACTCGGCAGCCGTCCGGTAGGTGCCGAGGCCGATGCCGCCGCGGGCCAGGGCGGGCGCGGCCGTGGGACCTTCGAGCCGCACCGGCAGCACGCGGTCGCCGCGGTTCCGGGCGAACGCCTGCTGCACATAGTAGCTGGGCGTGCCAAAGACGCGCAGGTTGTCGAACCAGATGAGGTTGGGCCGCCACTGCCAGCCATCCACGTGGCCGAACAACGGCGCGTAGGCGGCCATGACCACCACTGCGGCGTTGCGTTCCATGCCGGTCATGAAGGCGGCCTCGGCCAGCGCGCACTCCCAATTGTTGCGGTTGTGCACGCTGACGATGCGGTCGCTCTGCGCGGCGTACTCCCCGAAGAACACCTTGGGCCCTGCCGGGTCGTAGCGATCGAAACGGTCGGCACTGGTGAAGAACCAGATGGGATTCGCGTAGCAATGCTGGTCCACGATCTCCGCCTTCATTTCGGCCAGGCGCGGCCAGAGGAAATCGAAACGTTCGTCATCGGGCGAGGGACCGGCACTGGAAACCAGCGTGATTTCGGGGTGGCGGGCTTTGAGCACGCGTGCGAAGGCCGCATAACGTTCCAAGTACTGCGGACCCCATTGCTCGTTTCCGATGCCCAGGTACTTCAACCCGAACGGCTCCGGATGCCCCATGGCGGCCCGGCGCGCCCCCCACGGACTGGTGACCGGCCCGTTGGCGAACTCGATCAAATCCAGTGCGTCCTGGATGTACGGGTCCAACTGATCCAGGGGCACCAGTTCCCCGCTGTTGAACTGGCAGGCCATGCCACAATTGAGGATCGGCAACGGTTCGGCCCCCAGGTCCTCGGCCAGCTGGAAATACTCGAAAAAGCCCAGGCCAAAACTCTGGTAGTAGTCCGGGGTTGGGCGATGCTTGAACTCGTAGTTCCAGCGATTGATGAGCAGCCGGCGTTGTTCGATCGGACCGATGGTGGTCTTCCACTGATAGCGCTTGTCCAGCTCGCTGCCTTCGACGATGCAACCGCCGGGGAACCGCAGGAAGCCGGGCTGGAGATCGGCCAGCATCTGGACGAGATCGGCCCGCAGGCCCCCGGGCCGGTTTTTCCAGGTCTTCCGGGGGAACAGCGAGACCATGTCCACGTCCACCGTGCCGCCACCCTCGACCAGGACGTTGAGTCGGCCCCGTGCGGTGGTGCTGCGGGGTCGAAGACTCACGGATCGCTTCTCCCAGTGGCTCGGCAGGTCGCCCAGCCGCGCTTCCGCCAGGGTCTCGCCCCATTCGTTGACCAGCTCGATCAGCAGCCGGGGATTGCCGGAAATCCGGCGAACCTGCAGGCTCAGGTCATAATCTTCGCCCCCGCGGAAGCCCATCCCGCGAAATCCCTCGTTGGACAAACCCATGGCCGTGGGCGCGCGCGACTCGATTCGCGCGTAGTGGGGATTGGCCGGATCGAACGGCGCGTCGGTCAGGATCCGCACGTCGCCCCGACCGTGGCTGGTGCGCAACAGGAACCACCCCATCATGGGTTCGGGAAACTCGAATCCCCGGTTCTTGACCAACTCCGCATACAATCCCCCGTCGGCGCCGAGATTGATGTCCTCGAAGAAGATCCCCCACATCGTCGGGGCCACCGGGGATCCGGGGCGGTCCACTTGCACGGTCAGTTGCACGGGGGCGCTCACGGCGTTCCCAACGACTCCCAAGATGGCCAATGCCCAAGCCGAAATGCCCAACGCGCGTTTCATCTTCCATCACCTCGTCGAATCCCAACGACTTTCTCGATCGTTCCCCATGCCACCCTTAACAAAACGAAGGCAGGCCGAAGCCTGCCTTCGCGTCCTCAACCAACTCACGAGACCTCGCCTCAGGTTTGAGACCGTCGGACCCTGACGAACAGCGTCAGGCCGCCCAGTCCCAAAAGCGTCAAAACCGATGGCTCGGGGACCTGGATGAACTGGGCCGGTGTCAGTGCCACATCGCTGAACCGGATGTTGTCGAGATTGCCGTTGATGTGATCGACGAAATTTCCGTTCCACCAACCCCGCCCGAATGTCCAAGTGCCCGTGGCGCGCAGCCGGTTGTCATTGGCAGGATTCAGGGACAGCGAGCCCACCAGTTGGAAGCCGTTGCCATCCAGCTTGTCCGCCCACATCTGCAGCGTGGAGCCGTCGCTCACGGCTGCCAAGTGGTACCATCGGCCGGCCACCGGCACGAAGTCGGAGTCCAAAATATACCGCTGGCCCCCCATCGTGGAGAAGTTGAGCCGGAAACGGTCGTCAATCCCGTTGTTCTGGAAATAGAACGCGGCTTCCACCTCGCCGGACACGCCGGTGAAGCCGTCCCGACCGATCATCGTATTCCAACCCGCCAGGCTGTTGAGTTTGACCGAAAGCTCGATGGTCCAGGTGAGCGGAGTCCAGTTGACCAGGCCGGGCGCAAACACATACCCGTCATCATGCCCGGAGTGCTGGGAGCTGAGTCCCGCTCCGGTGGGCGTGTCTCCCAGGGCAGACCACTCCGGGCCCCAGTAATCGTCCCAAGCGTACATCGTGTAGCCGTTGCCGGACAGATCCGGCACCGCGGGCACTCCGCCGCTTCCCCCCTGAGCCATCGAGGCTCCCGGCGTGCCGCCTTCGAAATCCCAGTGAGCGATCGTGGCTGCCCGGGCCGTGGCGCATGCCAGGGCCCCCGCGATGACCAGCATTTCGAGCTTGTTCATGGCTGTGATTCTCGCCCGGTTCGTACTACGCTTTCCCGTGCGCGGATCCGATGGGCCGGCGACGGAACACTGCTCCGGACCCCACTGCCAACGTTGGAATTGTGACGAGAGCACGGAATTCCAACAACGCCAGTTTGCGTTTTTTTATCGCCAATTTGCGAACGAAGCTTTAAGCGCCTGCCGGGCACGCGGTTGCCGTGGTCTTTTGGACGCTGGGGCGCGGACCCCGCTGCCGGGCAAGTAGCATGGATGCAGGCGCAGCGGTTTCGAATGCCGGGAGCCCGGCGGGGCCATGGATGCTGTTGGGTCCAAGCCCGGGACGGGGCACGGGCTCTTGGACATTATTTCGGGTGGTTGATTTCCCACGGGTGTCCTTCCGGAAACGCTTCGGTGCCCAACCGGCATGTATGGGACCTTCACTTTTCCATGCCGGGGAAAGGCCTGAGGGGGTCGGTGGCGTCCAGGGCCAGCTCTCCTTCATTGCTTTGGGTTCTGCCGCGGCCAAGGTTCAACCCGCCCCCGCGGACTCGTTCCCACCATACCCATCCAGGGGCGGGAGGGTTTCGCGCCTTCAGCGCGTCGCGTGTCCGCCCCAACGCAGTGCGAATTCACAAGCCCAGGCAACGCCCTGGGCCACCGGAACGGCGCGATGGTCGTTCGCTGAATGGGGCGGCATTCGGTGGGACAGGTGCGGCCCTTGCGAGGGTGGTTCCCGGGTTGCGCCCTTTCAGGGCGCGGTTGGGTTTGGGGGCGCGCGAGTTCCCGGGACGTTGCCCGGGGCTATTGAATGGATGCGCCTTTGGCGCGTGGGTGGGTAGGCGGGATCAGGTTACAACGCGAGCGCGCATTTCAGGTTTTGCGCACCGGATGCGGGAATCCCAGGGAGGCGCCGTTTCCAATGGCCTTCCCGCGCCAGGGACGTCCGAGATTCTGCGGACCTTGCGGGGAGGTCCAACGCATGAATTGAGCGGGTCCGGCCCGGCCTGATTTCCCTTTTTGAACGTCTGAACCGACCCGGCGTGAAGAAACCCGGTTCCAGCCTGTGACCCGGTTGCTGCACGTCCGGTTTTCGAGGCCAAGGAGATTGTACAACACTGAAATGCACTCTGGAGGACGACTGGACCCACACCGAGCTTGTCGCCACCCCAACCCCGGTCTAGGGTGACGCCATGCGATGTTTCTCGACCAATCTCGCCTCCGTCGTCTGCACTCTGGTGGTGATTCTTTTTCCGCCGACTTCCCCGGGAGGGGAAGAGCACTTCGAGCCGTTGTTTCCCCGGGAGGGCGTGCCTGCTGGCTGGACGGTGCGCGCCTGGAATGACCTGAGCCAGGTGGTGACCAACGTCGTTTGGCGGGCCCAAGACGGGGTGCTGCATGGCGGCCAACCCCGGGGCACCTGGCTGGTCAGCGAACGCGAGTATTCCGATTTCATCCTCGAGTTTGAATTCAAGTTGGGAGAACGGGGCAACAGCGGCTGCGCGCTGCGTGCGCCGATGTTCGGTGATCCCGCCTTCGACGGCATGGAACTCCAAATGGTGGACGAACGCTATAATCCGGAAGCCGGGCCTTCTGAATTGACGGGCGGGATTTATCGCGCGGTCCCTCCGATGCGACAGGTGTATCGCCCCATGGATTGGAACCGCTACCGCATCGAGCTTCGCGGCAACCGCCTGAAGGTGGTGTTGAACGGCGAGATTATTCACGACTTGAACCTCGACGAACAAGCGCAGGAAGTGCGCCGGCACGACGGGAGCCTTGCGCCTCCTTTGAAAGACCGGCCCCGCCGGGGGCACATCGGGTTTCAGGAACTCAGCCGCGAAGGCCCGCCGGTCCGGATTCGCAACGCCCGCATTTGCGTGCTGGATTGATCGCGGCCCGCCGGCTGCGTCCCCGCGGACTCGATGCTGCGGAAGGCTTGTTCGAAGGGGCTGACGGGTGGGCAGATCGAGCGTTTTCATCCCAGAGGCTTCGCCTCTCGCGGCGAGGAGACCGGACGCGGCATGGCAAAAGGTCCCGAATCCTTGGACGGCGCTTCGGTGGGCGACCGTGGGACTTCATCAGGGCCGGGCAAACTGCCGTTTTCCGGGACTCGTCAGTCGGGTCGCCACTGCAGTCGGAAGAATCGAACCGGGCCTTCGAAGCTGGGAGTCGGCCACGTCACCGTCTCATTGCCACCCCGGGCGGACTCGACGACTTCCCAATGGAAGAGGTTGGTGGAAGCCAGCAGCTCCCAGACAAGATTGGTGCGGGTGGTCCAGGACAACCGGGCTCCCGCGGGCCGGGGTTCGATGCGGACGCGGCGATCGAGACGCAGAGCGTACCAGTCGAGCTCGCGCCAGATCCGCTCCGCCAGGAACGCGTAGCCGGCGTCGCTCAAGTGCAACGCATCGATCAGGTAGCCGCGTTCCCTCATCCACGAGTAGGAGACCATGGGCGTCATGGCGTCCACGTAGGTCCGCTCGTGCCGCAAGGCCAGGTCGCGGACGATGCGATTCTGCCGCTCGGTCACCGGATGCCCCCACTCGTCCCGTCCCTCGTACGGAGTGCCGACGTACAC
>JAOADM010000140.1 GCA_026417315.1 Limisphaera sp. | reverse complement strand
GTGCAACCGCGCCTGTCGGCGATCGAAGGGGTGCAGCGGGCCGACATTTTGGGCGGGCGGACCTTTGCCATGCGGATCTGGCTGAAGCCGGATCGGCTGGCGGCGTATGGCCTGGGTCCGGAGGACGTGCGACAGGCGCTGGTGGCCAACAACTTTCTGGCGGCCCTGGGGCGCACCAAGGGGGCCCTGGTGCAGGTCGATTTGACGGCCAACACCGACCTGCGGTCGGCCGAGGAATTTCGCCAGCTGGTCATTCACCGGCAAGGGGATCGGCTGGTGCGGTTGCAGGATGTGGCCGACGTGGTGTTGGGGGCGGAGAACTATGACAGCGAAGTCCGCATGACCGGTCGGCGCGCCGTTTTCATGGGGGTCTGGGTGTTGCCGACGGCCAATACGCTGGACGTGATCCGCCGGGTGCGCGCCGAGGTCGACGCGATTGTGAAGGACCTGCCCAGCGGGATGGAAGGACGGATCGCCTACGATGCCACCGAGTACATCGAGAACTCGATTCGCGAGGTGCTGCGGACGTTGAGCGAGACGCTGCTGATCGTGGCGATCGTGATCTACCTGTTCCTCGGTTCGCTCCGTTCGGTGCTGGTCCCGTTGGTGGCGATTCCCCTCTCGCTGATCGGGGCGGTCTTCCTGATGCAGGTGTTCGGATTCACGCTGAACCTTTTGACCCTGCTGGCGATCGTGCTGTCGGTGGGGCTGGTCGTGGATGACGCCATTGTCATCGTCGAGAATGTGGAGCGTCATGTGCGCGAGGGGCTGCCGCCCCTGCAGGCCGCCCTGGTGGGGGCACGGGAACTGGTGGGGCCGGTCATTGCCATGACTCTGACCCTGGCGGCCGTGTACGCGCCCATCGGATTCCAGGGGGGACTGACGGGGGCATTGTTTCGGGAGTTTGCCTTCACACTGGCCGGCGCGGTGTTCATCTCCGGCGTGGTGGCGTTGACCCTTTCTCCGGTGCTCTCGGCGCGGCTGCTCGATCCCGAGCGCGAAACGCGCGGGTTGGCCGGGTGGGTGAACCGCGCGTTCGACCGGCTGCGTGCCGCCTACGCCCGAGTGCTGGATGCCACCCTGTCGGCTCGCGTCGCGGTGTATGTCTTGTGGTTGGGATTGAGCCTCCTCGTGGTGCCGATGTACCAGATGGCGCCCAAGGAGCTGGCCCCTGCGGAGGATCAGAATGTCATTTTTGGGATCGTGGAGGCGCCGGCCGACGCCACGGTGGAGCAGACGACCTTCTACACCGAGCTGTTGAACGAGGAGCTGCTCCGGGTGCCGGAGGCGAAGCAGACGTTCCAAATCACGTTTGCGGACAACGGATTCAGCGGGCTGGTGCTCAAACCCTGGGCGCAACGGCAGCGCAGCGTGTTCGAGGTGGTGCCGGAAGTGCAGCAGGCGGTCAACCGCATTCCGGGCATCCGCACGATGGTGGCCACGCCGCCGCCCCTGCCCGGAGGGGGGACCTTCCCGGTGGAATTCGTCATTGGTTCCACGGCGGAGCCCGAAGAGATCCTGCGATTTGCCGAGGAACTGCAACAGCGTGCCGCGGCCAGCGGTTTGTTTGCGTTCCCTCCGATTCTGGACACCAAGCTCGATCAGCCCGAGGTGGAACTCGTTTTGGATCGCGACAAGGTGGCCGCGTTGGGCCTGAGCCTGGCCTCTGTCGGGGGCGACCTGACCACCCTGCTGGGCGGGAATTACGTGAACCGGTTCAGTCTGCAGGGCCGCAGTTATCGGGTCGTTCCGCAGGCCATCCGGGTGGAGCGACTGACGCCGGAACAGATCGAGCAGACCTACATCCGGGGGCCAAATGGCCAACCCATCCCGTTGAGCACCATTGCGCGGCTGGAGCAGCGGACCCGGCCGCGCGCGCTGCACCGCTTCCAACAGTTCAATGCGGTGAAGCTGAGCGGGGTGGCCATCCGCCCGCTGGACGAGGCGCTGCGGTTTTTGGAGCAGGAGGCTGCCCGTCTTCTGCCGACCGGTTATCAAATCGGCTATACCGGGGAATCGCGGCAGTTGCGCGTGGAGGGCAGGAAGTTCCTGCCGTCCTTTGCCCTGGCGCTGACGTTGATCTTTTTGGTCCTGGCGGCGCAGTTCAACAGCTTCCGGGATCCACTCATCATTCTGCTGGGATCGGTGCCGCTGGCGATGTTCGGGGCGCTGTTGTTCTGCTTCCTGCGCATTCCGGACCCCAACACGCCGTTTTTCACGTCGGGCTGGACGACGACGCTGAACATTTACTCGCAGGTGGGTCTGGTGACGTTGGTGGGACTGGTGTCGAAGAACGGCATTCTGATCGTGGAATTCGCCAATGAACTTCAGCGGGCGGGACTGGACAAGCTGCGGGCGATTCGACAGGCGGCGTTGATCCGGCTGCGACCGGTGTTGATGACCAGCGTGGCCACGGTGGCGGGGCACTTTCCGCTGGTGCTGGTGAGCGGCCCCGGGGCGGCGGCGCGAAACTCCATCGGACTCATCGTGGTCAGTGGCATGGCCATCGGAACGCTCTTCACCCTGCTGGTGGTCCCGGCCCTGTACATGTTGCTGGCCCGGCGTCATCGCGGCGAAGAGCCGGGGACGTTGGGCCGGGACTTCACTCAGGCAGAAGCGCTGGAGGCCGAGCCACTGCCGGCGACCAGCCCGCCTGCGCGGTAGGCCGGGGAAGAAAGGTGCGCAGGGCCGGCTGCCCACCCGGGGTTTAGAGCAACGAGCGGTACTTCGGCTCCGTCTCGAGCTTGCGGACGAGATCGCGCACCTTTTGCGCCTGATCTTTGGGAACGATCAGCACGGCATCCCGGGTGTGAACCACCACGAGACCCTGCACGCCCACCAGCGCAATCAGGGTGCGCGCCGACCCCGGCCGGGCATCCAGAACAAGATTCCCGGACGCATCCACGGTCACACAGTCGGCTTGCAGGGTGTTCCCGGCCGCGTCGCGGGGCAGGTGCCGGGCCAGGGCGGACCAGGAGCCGACGTCGTCCCAGTCGAAGGAAGCGTCGGCGACGACGACGTTGGTGGCGCGTTCCATGAGGGCGTAGTCGATCGAGATCCGCGGCAGGGTGGGATAATCCCGGCGCAGCAGACGCGCCAGCCGTGCGGGGGAATGGCCGGTGGCGATCCAGCGTTGGCAGGCGGCATGGATGCGGGGCTGATGTTCCTCGAGTCCGCGGAGCAACGTGGGCACGCTCCAGACAAACATGCCCGCGTTCCAGCGGTAACGACCGGTCTGGAGAAACTCGCGGGCACGCTCGACGGTTGGCTTTTCCACGAACGCCTCCGCTTTGTGGAAGATCGTGTCGGCGCGGGGGGAGTTGTGGGGAAGTTCGAGCCGCTCGCCCACGCGGATGTAACCGTAGCCCGTGGCGGGTTCCGTGGGCGGGATCCCCAGCGTCACGATGACCGGCTCACGCGCGGCCACATCGAACGCGTCGGCCAGCGTTTGGCGGAAGCGGGCGGCGTCGTGGATCACGTGATCCGCCGGCAGCATCGCCATGACGGCTCCGGGGCAGCGCGCGGCGACCACCGCAGCGCCCAGGGCCACGGCGGCGCACGTGTCCCGGCCCATGGGCTCAATGACCACGTTGGCCCGGGGCAGCCGGGGCAGTTGGCGCCGAACTTCGGCCGCCTGGACAGCGGTGGTGATCACGAAGACCCGTGAAGGGGGCACGAGTCCCTGCAGGCGTTCGACCGCCAGTTGCAGCAGGGATTTGCGACCCAAGAGGCGCAGGAGTTGCTTCGGTGTTTTCTCGCGACTCAGGGGCCAGAACCGCTCGCCGCGGCCCCCCGCCATGAGCACCACATAACGCTCCTTGCTGGAAGCAGTGTTCTTCATGCTCGTGAGTCACGGCGAGTTCCTCGCGGAGGGTGATCGAGGACGAGGACACACTCCTGCCGGCTTGTTCCCCGGGTGCGGGCCGACGCCGGCGTTGCCTCCGGGGAGGGTCGGTTCTCGCGAGCCGCCGAGGTGGCCCTGCACCGTCGGGGACCTTGCAGGGATCGACCGGACGGAGTTGGAGTTCATCGCAACGGTCGGGTGTTCATGAGATAGATGATGAGGGCGACCAATGCGGAGACCACCAGGCCGACGGCGATGGCCGCCATGCGGATCCGACGTTGTTTGCGGTAAAAGGCGCGTCCGCCCATGCCGGGCAGCAGGTAAAAGCGTCGGCGTTCCTTTTCCTCGGGCGACAGGCGTCGGCGACGAAGTCGGCGGAACATGGCAGGGCGTCTTCGGATCGGGGCCTCGGGGCAGGGCCCACGTGTTCAGGTGGGGTTCAAGCACCCCGGGGGCGTTCCAGCGCCAGTTGATAGCGACGGAGACGGGCCGCTTCTTCGGGTTCACCCTCGCTGGCGTGGGCGGCGTAAAGTTGCGCGCAGAGCGCCGCCAGCAATTGACGTTCCGTGGCCGGCTTCAGATCCGCTTCGCGGCTGCCGGGGATTCGGCTCCGCACCATGCGGACCGCGGTGGCCCGGCTGAGGAGGGCGCCGTCGCCGGAGACGTCGATGAAGAACTCGGCGGTGGAGGATTGGAACCGGCATAGAAACAGATCCGGCAACCAAATGCCGGTGAGAGGGAGTCCCAGGCGCCGGCCCAAAATGAGGTAGAGGAGGCCGCCGGCCAGCGGGCTGGCCACGCTGGTATCCAGGACCCGGTTGAGATAGTTGGCGTTGGGCCACAGCGCAAACTCGGGACTGCAAAGTAAGGTGAGATCGTTCTGGAAGAAGGCATTCAACAAGTGCAGTCGGGTCCGGGCGTGACTGCGGGGTTTGATCCGCTCGCGCAACGTGGCGGCATAGCTCTCCAGGAGGGCTTCATACCCTTCGGGGTTCAAATCGGGATCCCGGGTTTGGGCCAGCAGCAGGGCGCCCTGTTCCAGATCCAGATTCTCCCCACAACGCAGACAGAACTGCAGGAAGCGATCGTCGGCGTTGCGACGGGCGAGTTCGTTGACCAGGGCGCGGGCGCGCTTGCGCAGTACGGGGTCGCGACTGATCAGGTGAGGGCGCAGCCAGTCGACGGCGGCGGGCCCTTGCGCCAGGACGTGTTCCCGAATCGCGGCAAACACGCGGGGATCCTCGTCGCCCAGCAGGGTCACCAGGGCCGCCCGTTGTCGTTCCGACAACGGCTTTGGCGTGGCGTTGGAAGACGCAACGTTCATGACGCCTGCCATTGAAGCAGAGCGAACAGCGAGCTTCAACGTTGGAGTGCGGCCGGCTTTGGGTCGCGCCGCCACCGCCGATGGGGTTCCGCAGCAGGCGCCCCTCGCCACGGTCGCCTCTGCGTGGGCTCCGGCAGGGCTCGGTGCTCTGACGTCGAGTCGCAGAAGCGGTCGAACCGGCGGGGGGAGGTGGTCAGGATGCGCCAGACACCGGTCGGCCGGGCTTGGGGATGCGCGGAGGTTTGCCCGGAACTTCGAGCTTACTGGAAAGCCCGGGGGCGAGTCCCCGTCCCGATTCCTTCCCGTGCCCGCGACGGTGGACCGTCCCGAGCGGGTGTCGGCCGGAGAGCGGCTTTCCCGGACAAATCCACGCCACCGTTGAGCCGTGCGGCTGGTTCCCAGCGGCGCTTGCTGCAATTGCGCGGGGCAATTCCGCCGCTTCACTGCCTCGGCCGGCTTGGAACTCTTTGAAAAAATTCCGAGAAACCTGTTGACAGACCGAAGGTTGCAGCTTAATCTGGCCGCGGTTTAACAAAGAGGAGAGCGAGGTCGAGCCAGGAGCTGAAACAATGAAACGTCTGCAGATTCTCACGTGCGCTGTTGCAGTAGTTCTCGGCGGTGCGGTTGGCCAAAGCGCAACCCTCGTTTATGACAACTCGTCCAACGATCTGGTGATCCGGTTCAATCCGGGTCCGGCCGAGGTCGGCGACGAAATCCTTTTGGCCCCTGGCCCCGAGCGGATGATCTCGACCTTTACCTTCCAGTATTGGGGCGAGAATTTCTCCGGGGACGAGCAGATCCGGGTGCGCTTTTACGCCAACGACGCGTTCTACGCCAGTCATAATGCCTTCATTGCTCCCGGGACCTTGTTGTATGACAGTGGCCCCTTCAGCATTCCGGCAACTCCGCGGCAGACCATCGTATTGGACTATGCGACCTTGTTGGCCGGGAACAGCGGGAATCCTGTGATCGTTCCGGATAGCTTCACTTGGAGCGTCCAGTTCTTGAATGTGAACCCGGGCGCCGGCGAGCGGGCAGGGTTGGACATTTATGACCCGCCGACGACCGGTTGGAATTATACGAGCTACTGGGAAAAGGATCCGATCCAGGGTTGGTTGTTGAAGACCAATCAGTTTGGGATCCCGATGAATTTCGGTGCCCGCGTGGAAGCCGTGGTGCCGGAGCCGAACGTGTTGGCGCTGGGCCTGGGCGGCGGGTTGCTGTTCCTCCTGGCTCGCAGCCGCGCACGCCGGAGCTGAGTCAGCCGGGCTTCGGCAGGACACTTTGGGCAGGGCACGGACACCGTCCGTGCCCTGCGCGTTTTTGGAAAGTGAGGAGCTCTCCCTTTTTGTGCCGGCAAGGGTGATTGAACGGCCGGCGCTCAGAGTCTTTGCGCGGACGGCCCGGGAAACGCAGCACCGGATCCATGGAGGCTGCGAGCGACCCATCGCCTGGGCGGTTCGCCACGATGTGCCGGCCCCCATCGATGCCCCGGAAGCGGCGCACGGGCGGCCGGGCCTTCCCGGTTCACATTCCGCAGCCATCCATCCATTGGCTCCGCAGTTTCGCGGGGGACACCTGCGGTTGCGGGCGTCGAAGGATCAATCTTCCGGCCGTTCCCCATGCGGCGCCATTTTCACGAGGCGTGGCTCGAAGCGTGCCACCGTTTCCACGAGGTCTGCCTGCGCGGCCATGACTTCGTGGATGTCCTTGTAGACCATGGGGACCTCGTCCAGCCCGGCGGAGATCAGTGTGACCCCGCGCTCTTTCAGGTAGCGTTGGACCTCTTTCCAGTCGAACCGCTTCATGGCCGCGGTTCGGCTCATGACGCGACCCGCCCCGTGCGCGGCGGAGTGCAGCGAAGCCGGATTCCCTTTTCCCCGAACCACGAACGCGGGCGAGGCCATCGAGCCGGGGATGATGCCCAGGGCACCCGGGCCGGCCGGCGTGGCGCCTTTGCGGTGGACGATCACTTCCCGTTCACGGCCCTGAATCCGGTGCCGCTCTTTCCAGGCAAAGTTGTGATGGTTTTCGATGTCCAACAGGACCTGGGCGCCAAGATGCTGGGCGATGTGACGGTGGATGCAGGCGTGGTTGGCTGCCGCATAACGGCCCATGAGCTCCATGGCGGCCCAGTATTCCTGGCCTTCTGCACTGTCCAGACTCAGCCATGCCAGATGTCGAAGTTCCCGCGGCAGGCGCGGGTGTTTCGATTGGGCCACGCGGCTGTAGTAGTCGCAAACCGCGGCGCCCGTGCCCCGACTCCCGCTGTGGCTCAGCAGGGCCAGGTACTGGCCCGGCTCCAACCCGCGCAACGGTTCGTAGAGCGTCAATACACCGAACTCCACAAAATGATTGCCGCTTCCGCTGGTGCCCAGCTGGGCCCAGGCGCGGTCTTTGTACTGTTTGGTGACGGGACTGACGGACCAGTCCTCGTCCATGACGGGGTGTTCCCGCCGGTGTTGGAAGGTCGCGCCCACGCCGAAGCGTGTTTCGCTTTCGATGGCCCGGATGAGGCGGTCCTTGCGGCGTTCCAAATCGCTCAGGGGCAGGTCCAGCACGCTGAGTTTCATGCGGCAGGCAATGTCCACGCCGACCCCGAATGGAATCACGGCGTTGTCCGTGGCGAGGACACCCCCGATGGGCAGGCCGTAGCCCACGTGGGCGTCCGGCATCAAGGCTCCGGCCAGGGCGATGGGCAGCCGGCAGGCGCGCTCCATTTGCTGGACGGCTTCGGGCTCGAGTTTTTGTCCCCACTGGCGCCATGGGGCCCCGTCGGCCGCCACCTCCGGCGGCGCGGCGTGCAGGGAACGTGCAAGCGCGCCCCGCTCCGGGTCGCCGCGAAAAACCTCCGGATCCGCCAGCACCGCTTTCAGATCGGAGCGGATCTGTTCGGGATCGCGACCGGCTGCTTCCCAGCGTTCGGTCAGCGCCTGGGCCTGCCGGAGGGGTTCTCCGGGCGGCACGCCGAGTTGCAACAATTCGGTTTCGTTCATGGCCTTCCGCGCGATTTGGCTTGTCGGCCGGGCCGAGCCTGCATCTGGTGGCCCGGGTTCCTTACAGTAGCCCGCTTATTGAGCTTTGAGAAGTGCGGGGAGGGACAAGGCCCGAGGGATGCGCCAACCATCCTCTTGAGAAGGGATCTTGGATGCGGGGGACGGCCGTAGAGCGGTTGCGGCAGGATGGGCCAGGGCGCGGGAGCCGGCTTTTCCCTGAGGGGAGCCATCGGGTCAATCGGCACAATCTGCTGTGAGCTGCGGTCGCTGTGCTGGAGGTGAAGTTCCTGAGGCACGCGAGTCGCTCCCGCCAGCCGGTCCCCGGGCCAAGAACCCGGATGCAGCAAAGCCCGGAGCTGAGTCCGGGCTTTGCGAAAAGCTGGTGCCAGGGGAGGGACTCGAACCCCCGACCAAAGGCTTATGAGTCCTCTGCTCTACCAACTGAGCTACCCTGGCATCGGCAGGAAGTTCCAAGAACCCTGCCACCGGGCCGGGCGCCGCAGGCAGGACCTGCGTCGGTATACCGGCCGAGGTAAATCTAAGGACCGCGCGGCCCGGGTGCAAGTGCGGCGTCAGGCCTGTCGTGCCTGGCGATGCCACCAGTCGCAGCCGTAATTGCCGACCTTGTATTGTTCGATCCGGCCGTCGGCGGCCGGGCCCTTGGCCTTTTCGAGAAGCTCGGCGACTTCCGCCTCGGTGAGGGGCTGAAAGTTCCGGGCCATCGCGATGTCTTGACGCAAATCAGCCCGGGACTGGATCCCGCAGACCAGGCTGGTGACGGGCAGGCTGAGCACGTAACGACGCAGGGTGGGCGCGGGGATGCCGAGTTCTCGGACCAGCCGGCCGTTTTGGGAGGCCAGCGCCTTCATCCCCAGCACGCCAATGTTGCGCCGGTGGCACACGGGCAGGACCTCTTTTTGGAAGCTCTGGTAGTGGGCGTCCAACAGATTCAGAGGCATTTGCACGGCGTCCCACGCGAAGTCTTTGGCAAGCATCGCCAGGTGGAAGCGCGGGTGCTGATGACCGGTAAACCCGATGAACCGAATCTTGCCCTCCTTTTTCGCTTCCAGGGCACACTTGAGGGCCCCGTTCTCGGCGAAGATGAGGTCGGGGTCATCGTCCCATTTGATGCCGTGGAACTGCCACAGGTCGATGCGGTCGGTCCGCAACCGTCGGAGGCTGTCTTCCAGGTGTTGACGAGCGGTGCGGTAATCGCGGCCGCAGACCTTGGTCATCAGAAAGACCTTGTCGCGGCGGCCGCCCGAGGCCAGGGCGCGGCCCATGAGTTCCTCGCTGCGTCCGTCGTGGTATTCCCAGGCGTTGTCGAAGAAGGTGACCCCCTCGTCGATGGCCTCGTGCATGATGGCGATGGCCTCGGCATCGTCGCGCACCGCGCCAATGTTCCAGCCGCCCAGGCCGATGATCGGGATCCGCACGCCGGTGCGGCCGAGGGGTCGGGTGGGGATCCCGGCGGGACCGGATTGTTGCGCGGACAGCAGGGTGCGCCCCCTGTCTCTTATACACATCTGACGCTGCCG
>JAOADM010000139.1 GCA_026417315.1 Limisphaera sp. | reverse complement strand
TCGGAGATGTGTATAAGAGACAGGCTCCAACCAGACCAACCACGCGCAGCGTTGCAGGGCCCTCTGAATGCCCCCGAACTTTCCGACTGGCGCCCCCGCCGTCCCACGGTTCAAATTCTCCGACATGGGACTGCTTTTCCTGCACAAGCTCGCCGTCACATGCCCCGGCCTTGCCCGGCTTTCCGATGCCATCCCCTGGCAAGCCCACCCGGCCAGCAGGAGAGTCGTGGCCCACTGCACGGCCCGGCTCCGTGATGCACTCGCGCGGGTGGTCGCAAAAGGGGGACGGGTCCCGTGCGGTTGCCAGGTCTTATGCATCCTCGGCACAAGCGCCCTGTGCACATCCTTGACCCTTGCGGAAGAGCCGCCGTTGGCTCGCACCCTGAACACGCCCCGAACGTTCCGTCCCCCTGCATCCGTGCAGGAGTGGCACGACCGAGCCCGCGAGATCCGGGAACAAATCCTCGTCAGCGCCGGTCTTTGGCCCTCCCCGAAGCCACCTCCAGTCCGCGCCGTTATCTTCGACCGCTCGGACCAGGACGGTTACAGCGTGGAAAAGGTTCTGGTCGAGACCTGGCCCGGTTTTTATCTGGCCGGCAACCTCTACCGCCCCAGGGATCGAGGGCCCGGTCCATTCCCTGCCGTCCTGAATCCCCACGGCCACTGGGCCCGGGGCCGGGTCACTGAAAGTCCCGACGGCAGCATTCCGGCGCGGTGCATTCACTTCGCGCGGCAGGGCATGGTTGCCTTCGCCTATGACATGGTGGGTTATTGCGACACGTTTTTTGTATCGCCCTCCTCCGAGTCGGCCGCACCGGCCAACTTCTATCAACGGCACCGCGCGTTTCCCACGAACGAACTGGCCTGGCTCTGGAACGTCAACTTGTTGGGTTTCCAACTGTGGAACGGCCTGAGGGCCCTCGACTTTCTGGAAAGCTTGCCGGACGTGGACACCAACCGCATCGGAGTCACGGGTGCCTCCGGTGGCGCCACTCAAACCTTCCTGCTGGCCGCAGTGGACGACCGGCCCAGGGTCCTCGGGCCCGTCTGCATGGTCTCCCATACGATGCAGGGCGGCTGCGCCTGCGAAAACGCCCCCGGCCTGCGGGTGCGGTTTTCCAACATGGATTTTGCCGCCGCAGCCGCGCCCCGACCGCAGATTCTGGTGGCGGCAACCGGCGACTGGACCCGCAGCACGCTCGAAGTCGAAGGCCCGGCCATCGAAAGCGTCTACCAGCTCCTGGGTGTGCCGGAGCGACTTCGCTATCTGCGACTCGATGCCGGGCACAATTACAATCGCGCCAGCCGCGAAGCGGTGTATGCGTGGTTCGAGCGCTGGTTGCTGGGTCGGCCGGATCGACCCCGAAGCGTCGAAGCCGACTACAATCCCCTGCCGGAACAACTCCTGCTCATCGGCTCTAATCCGTCCGTCCCCCGAACCACATTGTCAGCCGACGGCTTCCTCGAGTCGTGGATCCGGGCCCGGGAGGAGGCCTGGCGATCGCTCTGGCCGCGCCGCAGAGACGATCTGCCTGCATTTCAACGCATGGCACGTCCTCTTTGGCACCACACGCTCCAACTCGCCGCGCCCGAGGCACCCCCCAGAATCTCCTTCTCCCGTCTGCATGAGACGCCCGACGGCAATGTCGTGCGCTTCGAAATCCGATACCCGGACGAGTCCGGTTTCCTGGAGGGACGCTATTACGTGGCCCCTCGAGCCCCCCGGTCCGGCACGCGCCCGGGCTTGTTGATCCTCTGGATTTCCGATCCGGCACCAAAGGCCGACGCTGGTGGCGCTCCACCAGAGGCTGTGCAACGGCTGCTTCGCCGGGGCCACCACGTCATCACCGTCAACCGCTTTACCCCGACGCCCACGACCAACTATCTGGCCAACTTCTATCCCACGTACAACCGCACCCCCTTGCAGGCCCGGGTCCGTGACCTTGTCACGGTGTGTACCAGCGTGGCCACGCTCGCACCCGTGCCCTCCCGTCCAAGCCGACGTGTTCTCTGGGGCGAAGGTGCTGGAGGGCTTTGGGCCCTGCTGGCCGCGCCCGCCGCCGACGCCGTGGTGGCAGATCTCGAACACCGCGATTTCACCGACCCGGAACGGCTGATGCAGCCCGACCTTTTTTGTCCCGGCTTTCTCGCCATGGGGGGCGTCGCCACGCCCGCTCTGCTGGCAGCCCCGCAACCCCTGCTCATCGCACGTCCTTCCGCCACGTTCCCCACGGAGGATATGCGTCGGATCTATCGAGAGCTGGGGTATCGCCGGCGGTTTCAAGTCCTGGATGGTCCCCTCGACGTGACGCGGGTGTTGGACCGGATCGGCCAGTTGTAGTCGAGATCCACGAAGGGGGGGATTCCGACGCGAAGCCGATGGCATCTTCCGCAGGCCATTGCCGTGAGGTGGCGGGTCGGGGCGCCGGCTGGCAGGCTTGCCCGTGGGCTAATGTGCCGCGGGCAGGCGCTGTCGCAACGTGGCCAGGCGCTGTTCGATGGCCTCGGGATGAGGCGACAACTCCCGAACGCGGGTCCAGTAACGGATCGCCTCATCCACGTTTCCCGTCTCCTCCTCCAATTGCGCCCGGTGGGCTAGGATCCTTCGCAAAGACACTCGATTGGTCTCGTCCACCGCGCCAAAACGTGCGTGCCAAGCGTGTTCTGCTGCGCTCCAAAGGTTGCGGGCGCGCGCAGCGTCCTTCCGATTCTCCCAAGCCAGTCGGCCCAGCTCGAACAGAATCTCCTCGCTATTGGGGTTCACTCGCAGCCCCCGTCGCAGGAAGGCCTCGGCTTGGTCCACCTTGCCCAATCGACTCCGCAACCAGTAAGCGGCCACCGTGTAGAACTCGACCTGGTGCGGGTCGAACTCGGCCGCCAGTCGCAGCCAGGGCAGAATCTCGGCCTCGGTCTGCGCCCCGGCCAGATGGGTGTGTTCCGTGACGCGGAAGTGGCGGCTCAGCCGGTCGATCCAGTCGCGGGGGGGGCCCGGAAAGTTGTGATCGTCGTGGTGTTCGTGCGCCTCCGCGGCGTGGTTTTCATGCCCCTCGTGCACACGATGATCATGGGCCTGCTGACCACCCTCGGCCCGAGGGTCAGGCTCCTGCTCTTGTCCCAGGCCGTGCTCGCAGGCCGAGCGCGCCTGATCGAAAATGGATGGGTAAAATCCACTGTGCAGATAGACGTCCGCCTTGACAAAAAAGTGGTTGGCGAACAATCGCCGGCCGTCGCCCAGCAAGGTCAGCAAAAAGCTGTCGGCTTGTGCCCGTCGGCCCCGCCAGGCTTCCGAGCGCGGTTCCAACCACGCGGCCAGGCCCACGGCAGCTGTCAACAGGGCCGCACAGCCCAACGCTGTTGTCCGACCCGTCATGTCGAAAGGGGTTTGCGCCGGAACACCCACCAGGCCGCCACGAGCAACAGGGCAGCATAGACCGCGGCGTACAGTGTCGCGATCACGAGGGGCCCCAGCGGCACCGGCGGATGCTCGTGAATCATCAGATCCCGCACGTCGAACAACTCCAAATGCGGCAGCGCGAAATACAATCCGTACATCAAAGCGCCCCCGGGCCCGGGTTGAGCGGCCGCCAGGGTGTTCAAATGACCGGCCAGTAGAAGAATCCCCGTGACCACCACGAAACAGATGGTGCTGTTGACCGAGGGCGCGCTGAAGAGCAGCGAACCCAGGATCGCCAGGGCCACCACCACCGCCAGCATCATCCAGTGAAGCCAAAAGGCCTGCAGTCCCAGGGCCAGCGACCCAGAGGCTGCCTTCCAGGCGCCCACCACCAGGTAGAACCCGTAAAACAACGCCAGGGCCAGCCCCGAGGCCAGCCAGACCCCGAGGAATTTCCCCAGCACCACCTGCCCTCGCGTCACGGGTTTCGCCAGCAGCGGGAAAATGGTCCGACTCTCTCGTTCGGCCGGAATCTGCCGGGCCGCCGTCACCACGGCAATCACCAGCGCCGACACCCAGATCAACAGCAGGGTCACCTCCCGCAAATAACGCACCATCAGCGTGTCCTCGAAGAAGTTCACCGAGCCCAACACCAACGTGATCAGCGCGGTCAGCACGAACAGGACGTAAAAGTCCTTGCGCCGGTAAAGCTCCTTGATCACCACCCACGCCAATGCCAGCAACGTTCTCATGCCGCCAAACAGGTCGGATACCCGATGATCTTCAAGAACACCTGCTCCAGATTTGCCTGGTGAGTCCGCACCAGTTCGTCCACGCGACCCACCACTTTCAATTCGCCCTGATGAACGATCGCCACCCGATCGCACACCGTCTCCACCTCGCCCAGCTCGTGCGAGGAGAAGAAGACCGTCTTGCCCTCCTGCTTCAGGCGCTGGATGATTTCCCGGACTTTCATTCGACCCAGCGGATCCAGTCCACTGGTCGGCTCATCCAGAATCAGCAAATCCGGATCGTTGATCAGGGCCTGCGCCAGCCCGACCCGTTGCTGCATCCCCTTGGAATAATGCTTGAGCTGCCGGTTGCGCGCGTGCTCCAGCTCCACCAGCTTCAACAGCCGATCGATGCGGCGCTCCGCCTCGACGCCGTTCAAACCAAAGAGTCGGGCGTAAAACCTCAGGATCTCCTCGGCCGTCAGAAATCGGTAGTAATACGTCAGCTCCGGCAGGTACCCGATCCGTTGGCGGGCGATGGGATTGCGGACATTGACCCCGAACAGATAGGCCTCCCCTGCCGTGGGCGCGAGAAAGCCCAGCAACACACTCATCGTGGTGGTCTTGCCCGCGCCGTTCGGCCCCAGGAATCCGAACACTTCTCCCTGACGAACCTCGAGGCTCAGATCCTTCACCGCCACCTTCGGCGGATCGCCCCGGCGCGACGGCGGATACTCCACCCGCAAACGATCAGTCCTCAGGATCGGTTCCACACCGGTACCAGAAGCAAATTCCGTGCCCTGCCGAGCAACATCCGAGGCACCAGAGAATACACACGCACCTAATTGCGCACCAACGGGTTACGAGCCAAGCAGCTGAGGGTTCCTCTACAGCAGCGGCAAAATCTGCCCAAGCAGACGCACGCAGCCGTCTCGATCTTGGGCAAGCCATGCCCAGCAAAACCGCCCTTTCCGCTCTTCGACGGTTCCCGCCCTGGCCCTGGACTGGTTGACTCCCTGGCTGACAGCGGCACTCGTGGAATCTCCCTAGCAAGCATGAACAAAACCGACCGAGCTTGCGGCCCGCCGGGGGGCCATGGCTGGGAAGCTGACACTGCCCAACAAGGCTCCTCTATGAGGACGGTGCGCCGACGCTCCCCGCCCCGCTACATTGGATGGAACGCCGGGATCGTCGCGCCGGGCAGGCCCAACCCCGCTGGCCGGCCCGGACCGCAATGTCTCCGGGAGCTTGCTTCGAAAGCGAATCCACGCGCGCAGCCGCAAGCGGGCGCGCCACGACCAAGTGCCCCTCCGAGAATCATCCAAACCCACACCACTCGCCACGCCGGCCTCGGCGACCCGATCCTCTTGCTCGTTCACCAGCGCACTCAGTACCTTGGCCGGCATGCAAAACGGTAGAGCGTGGAGCCCAACACGTGGCAAATGCGGTTGGATGGTCCTGGGCCTCTTGCTGTTGTGGACCGGGCTGGTGCTGACAGCGCCGGGGGCGGAAGCAACTTCCACAAACGACCTCACCTCGCAGGCGCGCCCTCTGGCCGGGCTGGTGGAGACCCGTTCCCTGGCCACCAACAGCTATCTGACCTTTGGGCTGGATCGCATCGAACCGCTTCGACGCCACACCCTGCTGGGCCAGCCACTTTGGAAATACGTCGCCTCCTGCATCTACCTGTTCCTCGCCTTCTACGGGTCGCGGTTCCTCGACTACCTCGTGGGGGTCCGGCTGCGGCGCTGGGCGGAGAAAACTCAAACCCGGTTCGACGACCTGGTGGTCGAGACCGTTCGAGGCCCCGTGCGGGTGGTCGCCTTCGTGATCTTCCTGCACATCGGCCTCACCCTGTTCGACTGGCCTGAACGGGCCCGGTTTTGGATTTCCAAGGGGCTCCTCTGCCTTGTGGCATACTCCATCACCTACATGGTCATCAAGCTCACGGATCTGGGATTGAATCTGTGGCGACTGCGCGTGGCCGCCACCGAGGACAAGGTTTTTGGCGAAACCCTGTTGCCGGCAATCCGCAAAACGCTGCGAATTCTCGTCATTCTGGGGGCGATCCTGCTCACGGCCGACAACCTGGGCATCGAGATCAAAACCGTGCTGGCGGGCCTTTCCGTGGGCGGTCTGGCCCTGGGCCTGGCTGGCCAGGAAACCGTGGCGAATCTGATCGGGGCCATCGTGATCCTTTTGGACAAACCCTTCCGAATCGGCGACCGCATCCAGCTTGAAAACGTGGACGGTGTCGTCGAGTCGATCGGGCTGCGCAGCACCCGGATCCGCAACCTGGACGGTCACCTGGTCACCGTGCCCAACAAGACCCTCACCAATGCCACCATCACCAACATCACGCTGCGGCCCAACATCCGCACCCTCATGAACATCACCATCACCTACGACACCCCCGCCGAGAAAATCCAACGCGCCGTGGACATTCTCTACGAGATTTACCGGGCCCACCCCATGACCCACGATGTCTGGATCAGCTTCAACAAGTTCAACGATGCCTCGCTGAACATCTTCGTGGTGCACTGGTGGAACGGAACCGACTTCAAAGTCTACCTGCAGGGCATGCAGGAGCTGAACCTCCAGATCAAGCGGCGCTTCGATCAAGAAGGCATCGAATTTGCGTTCCCGACCCAGACGCTCTACGTGAAGCAAGGATCCGACTGGCGCCTGCACGGGCCGTCCGACCCCGTGCCCAACTTCACCGGAACAGGATCAGCCGCAGCCCCACGAGGATGAGGAACCCGCCGAAGAGGCGCTTGAGGTCTTCGGCAGGTAATCGCGTGGTCAGCCAGGCTCCGAGGTATCCGCCCACCAGCGCCAGGGGGAACAGGGCCAGCGCCGTGCGCCACTCCACGTTGCCCTGTGACCAGTGCTTCGCCGCGCCCACCATCGCCGTCGGGATGATCACCAGCAAGGAGGTGCCCACCGCCTGTTTGATGTCGCGGATCGGCGGGCTCAGCAGGTACATCATCGCCGGCACCATCACGATACCGCCCCCCACGCCGAACATGCCGCTGGCAATGCCGCTCACCAGCCCGATCACCGCAGCCCATGCATACTGCATGCCCCATGCATGCCGGCAACCCCACTCGTTCGGCAATCCGAATCTGGCCTGCGGTAACCGCAGAACTGCGCTCCCCGCATTGGGCCTTCGAAGCCGGTCAAGGCTGCCATCCCGAAGCACCGGCGCCAGCACGGCCCGCAGGGGGTAAACCTGCTGCGAACTTCGTCCTCGGTGCTTTTCTCGCAGGGCGCCGAAGCATGGCAGCGGATGAGCGAACCCGCGGGTCTCGAGCAGCCGGGCCTCGGCACGCGAACCCTGAACGGCTGCCGGAAGCTGCGGATTGCCCGATGTGGCTCACCCACCGGCCCGGGCGGCGTTTGGGTCCCCACGGAAGGGTTCGCAACTCCTGCTGGCTTGCTGCGACGTCCGCCGGCGGGAAGCCGGCAATCCAACAGGCCGGTGATCTGCTCCACGGAATGTCCGCCGCCTCACGGCGGCGGCTACCCGAACCCCCGTAGCCACCGACGGCAGTCGGTGGACCATCCTCTCGTCTGCGTGTTCTGTGTGGTCTGCGGACTTTTCCTCCGGTTGCTGCTCGGGCTCTTCGTCATGGCCGGTGACGGGAATCGGCGGACCCCCACTCATGATCCGACGACGTGAGTCGGCGGACGATTCTCTCCTCCGCGTGTTCTGGGTGATCTGTGGGCATGTTCTTTCGGCGTATTCTGCGTGCTCTGCCTGCCTTGCTGGTAGCGCAGGCTTCCAGCCTGCCGTATCGCAGACCTCCGGTCTGCAGGCACACCGGGGTTGCAATGAGGGCCGCGACCTCAGGGGCGCCGGGGAGGGGCCCGGGCTGCGGGTTGGCCTTTCTCGAGGACTCTGGTAACCCCTTTTCAGTGCGTGACCTCCGCGGGCGGGAAGCCGGCGATTCAGCAGGTTAAGAAACTGCGCCACGGGAAACGGACTCGTGGCCCCCGGGATCCGCCACCGCATCACTAGCCCGGTTGGCTTCCCGCAACACAGCCGTTTTTCCCATCTATGTGCGCTTCGCGGTGCACAGCATCAGACCAAAACGTTTTGTGGGTGCTGCGTGGTTTCTGGGCCTTTGGTTCTGCGTGGCCTGTTGGGTCGCTGGATGCCCGCGGCCTGCCAGGTTGCCCAGCAGGTGTGGGTTGGCGAGCATTGGGAGTTTCGCACCCTCTTGCCGCGGCACGGACCCTTCGCACCGAACACGTGCCGAGGCCATGGCTGCGGATCCGGACTGTTGCAGGTAACGCGGAGCAGTCCGCAGCGACCGCGATCATTTGCTGCCGGGTTTGATGGGCGGGATGGCGGCCAGGTCGGGCGGGAGCTGATCCGGGGGAAATGCCTCCACCTTCAACTGCAGCAAGCTGAAAAAGGGGACGCCGAACTGCACCGTGCCGCCAGATCGGTCCACCAGTACGGCCACTGCGACCACCTCCCCGCCGTGGCTGCGGACGATGTCGATGGTTTCCTGCACCCGACCGCCCTGGGTCACCACGTCCTCCACCACGGCAATGCGTTCGCCGGGTCGGATGCGGAACCCGCGCCGCAACGCCAGGCGTCCTTCCTCCTTTTCTGTGAACAGGAATCGGCACCGGAGCTGTCGGGCCACCTCCTGGCCGATGACCAGCCCGCCCATGGCGGGAGCGACCACCGTGGCGGGGGTCAGGGACCGCAGCTTATCGGCCAACGCAGCTCCAAATCGCTCCACCACCGGCATTTCCTGCAGGGCCAGGGCACATTGAAAGTACTGCCGGCTGTGCAATCCGCTACGCAGGATGAAATGCCCCTCGAGCAGCGCGCCGGTTTCACGGAACACCTGCAACACTTCCTCAGCCGTCATGGCCGCGCAGTGTTCCCCGTGTCGCCAACGCGAATCAAGTCAGTTCGCGCGATGGGGCTTTCAGATTCTCTCGACGTCCCCGAAACGCCCGGGGGAATCTGAGCCGGCCGCGGCACGGAGAAGCCGAAGGGAATGGCAGATCTCCTTGGAATTCCTGGCTTCGGGGCTCAAAAAACCAGAATCCGCTCTTCCGGTAAAAGGTCAAACGGCCCGCCCCCGATGCATCCCGGGCAGGCAGGTACGAGGCAATTCGGTTCTCGGTTTCTCCGACAGGGTCTCCCGCCAAAAAGAGCCCGGACTAGCGATGCGGCGGTGGGAGACGCTCCAGTACGAAGGGCAGAAGTAGCGCGCACTCCATCGACGGGGTTTTGCCCGCTTGGTCCGACTCGGCCCGGCGCGCGAGATGCTTTGGGGCATGTCCGCGCGACAAAAAAGGCCGCCTGCTTCCACAGGCGGCCTTCGGCAAAACTCAACCGATCCGGCTTATGGGAACAGCAGTGTGTTCGGTGCGGGGTTGGCGGAAGTGTCGCCCGTTTGGCGAGCGGCTTCGCGCAGTTTGGCCGTGCTCCACTGCTGGACGCTGCCATCGGCCAGGCAGACATTCCCCTGCCGTTGGTGCATCTTGTCGGTCCAGCCCACGTTGTTCAGTGTCTGTCTCTTATACACATCT
>JAOADM010000138.1 GCA_026417315.1 Limisphaera sp. | reverse complement strand
CCTCCTAAACCGGGCACGGGGATCTTTTTTCGCTGCGGCGCCCCCCGTTCCTCGCGCGCGTCCGGGAGAAGCTTGCTGGATGGCAGCCCTGTCTTTGCCAACGTGTAAGCTGGACAACGGACCCCGGCTGTCTCTACATGCTCCCCACCGATGAGTGCGACGCGACCTTTTACCGAACGATTGGCCGTCTGCAGCTGGTCCCTCCTGCCGGAAAGCCCGGAACACTTGGTGCGTCTGCTCGAGGCGGTGGAGCTGCCCCGGGTGCAACTGGCCCTGGACCCTCTTCACGAACAACCCGTGGCCTGGCGGTTGACACGCGAAACCTTCGCCGTGCACGGCATCGAAGTTGTCTCCGGCATGTTCACCACCGTCGGGGAAGACTATTCGACCCTGGAAAGCATCCGCCAGACCGGGGGGCTGGTGCCGGACCAGCATTGGCCGGAGAACTGGCGCCGCATCCAGGTCGTTCGGGACATCGCCCGCAGTCTGCGCATCAAGCTGGTCACCTTCCACGCCGGGTTCCTCCCCGAAGACCCTTCGGAACCTCTCTACGGGCGGATGCTGGACCGGCTCGGCCGGGTGGCGGATTTGTTTGCGGCCGCCGGGATCGACCTGGCGCTGGAGACGGGACAGGAAACGGCCCAGACCCTGGCGGACTTCCTGACGCGATTGAATCGTCCCAACGTGGGCGTCAACTTCGACCCGGCCAACATGATCCTCTACGACAAGGGCGACCCCATCGCCGCGGTCCGGGTTCTGGCCCCCTGGTTGCGGCAGTGCCACCTCAAAGACGCCAAGCGCACCCGCGTGCCCGGCACGTGGGGGGAGGAAGTCGTCCTCGGCACCGGCGAAGTGGAATGGCCGGAGTTTTTCCGGACCCTGGCAGGGATTGGCTTCGCAGGTTCGCTGTGCATCGAGCGCGAGGCCGGTCGGCAGCGCGTCGAGGACATCCGAACCGCGCGACAATTTGTGGAGCGCCTCCTGCAGCAACAGGCCGCGTCCGCAACGTAACCACTCCACCAACTGCCTCCGAATCGCCATGAGCACGACTCCCCGCTCCCACTCCCGCCCGGTCCGCGTCGGCGTTGTCGGACTCGGTTTCATGGGCCTCGTCCATCTGCGCGCCCATGCCCGCATCCCCGGCGTCCGGATTGTCGCCGTGGCGGACACCTTCAAGCGCCCTGTGGACGGGGTGATCCCCGGCGTGGGGGGCAATCTGACCGCCGCAGATGCCTACCGCCTGGGCCCCGACACAAAGTTCTACGATGACCCACAGGCGCTGCTGGCCGATCCCAACGTGGACCTGGTGGATTTGTGCGTGCCCACGCCGCAGCACGTGCCCCTTTCCCTGGCCGCTCTGGCGGCCGGCAAACACGTGATCTGCGAAAAACCCCTGGCCCGCACCGTCGCGGAAGCGCGCAGGCTCGTCCGGGCCACCCGGACCGCAAAGACCTGGTTCATGCCCGCCATGTGCATGCGATTCTGGCCCGGCTGGGACTGGTTGGCTGCCACCATCCGCCGCGGCACCTACGGACGCGTGTTGGCGGCGCGATTTCGCCGCGTCAGCGGGCCCCCGGGCTGGAGCCGCGCCAGCTACTTCAAGGGCGAGGAATCCGGAGGAGCCCTGCTTGATCTGCACATCCACGACACGGATTTCGTTCAGTATTGTTTCGGCCGACCCCGTGCGGTGTTTTCCCGGGGACTGAGCCGGTTCAGTGGCGCGGTGGATCACGTCGTGACCCAGTACCTTGTCGAAGGCGGGGCCGTCGTCAGTGCCGAGGGCAGCTGGATCATGAGCGGCGATTATCCCTTCCAGATGAGTTACACGGTCAACTTCGAACGGGCCACCGCCGAGTACGATTCCTCGCGCGGCCGGGAAGCGCTGCGGCTGTACCGCGACAAAAAGCCCGCCGAGACCGTCCCTCTGCCCGAAACGGACGGGTACGTGGAGGAACTTCGGCACATGATCGAGGCGATCCGCCGGGGCCGCCCTCCGAGCGTGGTCACTGCGGCTGACGCCCTCAGCGCCGTGGAGATCTGCGCCGCGGAAGAACAGTCCGTTCGCACCGGAAGAATCGTCGCACTGCGCAACGCCTGAAGACGCGCGGCCCGCTGTGTCCGTTCCCGGGTCGCGGGCGCGTCCGGTGCCTGTGGCACCCCGGGAAGGGACCCGTGCCTCGCGCTTACTGGGAAGGTACCGGGATGAGAATCGTGTCCCCGGGTTTCAGCCGCTGAAAATCCAGGCCCGGGTTGGCCCGGAGGATGGCGCTCAGCGGCACATCATATTCCACGGCCAGGCTGATGAGGGTTTCCCCGGCCCGATACGTGTGCGCCCGCATGGGCGGGGGCGGCGGGGCGGGCTCGGGCAGCGGGGGCTCCCCCAGCGCTTCCGCTCGTGCCTTCAAGGCCTCCAACTCCAGCCGCTTCCACTCGATCGCCTTTTGGAGCGCCGTGAGCGCGGTGTTGGTCTCGAGTCGGACCTGCTCCTCGGCCAGCGCACGCCGAATGGCATACAGCGTGTCCGCCAACTCCGGCTGGCCCGCCTGCCGCGCCTCGGCCACCGCCTCGCGATAGTCCGGATCCTGGAGGCGCTGGTATTGCCGAAATAGTTCCTCTCCGAGGGCCAGGCGCAGGGCCTGCTCATATTGCTGCTCCAGCTGCTGGCGCTGGAGAGCGGAGGCCGGACTGTCCGCTTGGGCCAGATCCGCCAGACCCTGCTCGAATCGCCGGCGCGCGTGAAACAGGGCACGGAACTGGTCCGGTGTCAGCTCCAGCCATCGAAGCTCCGCCAGCTCCCGCCGCAGGGCTTCGGCGGTGTCCGAGTACCGCAACAAAAACTCCTCCAACTGCGCGGGTGCCAGCACGCGGGCCAGCTCCTGTTCCATCTGCCGCTGCAAACGGAGCAACTCGGCCGGGTCCGGTGCCCGCTGTTCGGCGGCCAATCTTTCCCGGTACGCAGCCAACTGATCCTGGTAATGGGTGTAGATCTCCTGGACCTGCTGCTTGGTTTCGGGCGGCAAGAGGCCGAGGATCGGCCCGTCCAGAGCCACGCCGGGCCGGCTGGGGCGGGGCAGGCTGATCTGGTCGCCCGTTTCCCACTGCGGCCCCAACAAACGCGTCAGCAGCTCGCGTCGTTCGGCTTCCAACGCCTCCAGGCGGGCCTGGGCCCGGGCTTCCAGTTCCGGGTCCGGGACGGCCCGCCACCATTGTTGCTGGCTTGTCTGCACTTCGGTGGCGCGCCGTCGCGCGTAGAGGGCGTTCACATCGGCAATGATGATGTCCCGAATGGTTTGCTCCGGACAACCGATGGCCCGCAGGTTGGCCACGTAGGTGGCGTAATCGTCCGACTCGATCTCGCTCCAGTGGAAGAACTGGCGACGCGGCAGAATGTTCGTGCGCGTGAGCGTGGGCGCAGTCACGGCAGTTGCCGCAGAATGGGACCCCGCTTCGGCGGGCCGCACCTGGCGCCACGTCCACCACCAACCCGCCGCCAGCAGACCGTTGGCGACCAGCGACACATACAACAGCACGCGCCCACGCATAGTCGGCCGTCCTCCGCCATGCCTGCCACAAACCCGGGGGGAAAGCAACGTCCGTCTCGCCGCCTCTGGTGCCCTCGCGGCAGCCGGGGGACCGGCACCCCGGCCCCGGGTTGTCCGTGGGCGGATCGCCCGCCTCCCCGGGCCCGTCTATCGGGACGCCCCGGCGGCCTGGTCCGCCACGTCGTCCTCCTGCGCCTCGCTGATGACCGGCGCGATGGCCTGGAGCCGGTCGCCCTCCTCCAGGTCGATCAGTTTCACCCCCTGGGTGTTCCGGCCGGCCACGCGCACGTCCTTGACCGGAATCCGGATCATCTGCCCGCGCGCCGTGATCAACATCAACTGGTCCTGGTCCCGAACGGCCAGGGCACCCACCACGCCCCCGGTGCGCTCGGTGGTGTTCATGGTGATGATGCCCTTGCCGCCGCGGCTCTGGGCCCGGTATTCGTCAAACGGAGTCCGTTTCCCCACGCCGTTCTCTCCCACCACCAGCAGCGTGGCCTCCGGTCGCACGACCGCCAGGGAGACCACTTCGTCGCCCTCCTCCAGCAGGATGCCCCGGACCCCGGCGGCGACCCGGCCCATGGGCCGCACCTCCTCTTCCGCAAACCGGATGCTCATGCCCTGCCGCGTGATCAACATCACCTCGTCCTGTCCCGTGGTCCACTCCACATCGATCACCGTGTCCCCCGGCTCGATCGTGATGGCAATGATGCCGCCCTTGCGCACGTTGGCGAATTCCACCAGGGCGGTCTTTTTCACCGTGCCGCGGCGCGTGGCGAAGAACAGATAACCCGGTTGTTCCCAGGTGACGTCCTGCCGGGCGGCATCCGTGCGCGAAGGGATGCGAATGAGCGCCGAAATCGTCTCTTCGGGACGCAGTTCCAACACGTTGGCAATGCTGCGGCCGCGCGCGTCGCGCCTCATCTCCGGAATTTCCAGGACCCGCTCGACGTACACGCGACCCGTGTTGGTGAAGAACATGAGGTAATCGTGCGTGCTGGCGGCGAAGAGATGCTCGATGAAATCCGTGGCCTCGCCCTCGGGGGAGGCGTTCTCGCGCGGCGTGGCCCCGATGACCCCCTTGCCGCCGCGCCGCTGCGCGCGGTACTGGCTCAGGTCCGTCCGTTTGATGAGTCCGGCATGGGTGAGGGTGATGATGACGGGCTCGTTGGCCACCAGGTCTTCGATGGCCATGGCGCCCGCGTCGGGCACCAACTCGGTCCGGCGCGGAGTGGCGTAGCGTTCCTTGACCGATCGGAGCTCGGTTTTGATGATCTCCAGCACGCGTTCCTCCCGGGCCAGGATGTCGCGCAGATCGCGGATCCGCTCCAGCAACTGCTGGTACTCGGCGGTGACCTTGTCGATTTCCAGCCCGGTCAATTGATAGAGGCGCAGCTCGAGGATCGCGTCCACCTGGGCCTCGGAGAGGGCGTACCGGCCGTTGACCAGGCGCGCCTCATCGCGCAGGTGCACCCGCCAGGCCTCGATCTGGGCGCGTGTCCACTCGAACGCCAGCAACTTCACCCGGGCTTCCTCGCGGGTGCGGGAGTGGCGGATGATGCGAATGAACTCGTCGAGGTTGGCCAGGGCAATGAGGTAGCCCTCCAGGATCTCCGCGCGCGCCTCGGCCCGGCGCAGTTCGAAGCGCGTCCGGCGCAGCACCACCTCCCGGCGATGCTCGATGTAGCAGGCCAGCGCCTGCTTCAGGGTCAGCGTCCGCGGTCGACCGCGGTCGATGGCCAGCATGTTCACCGCGAAGGTGGTTTCCAGCTGGGTGAGCTGGTAGAGGTTGTTGATGATGACCTTGGGGACCGCATCGCGCTTGATCTCCAGCACGATGCGCGTGTTCTCGTCGGATTCGTCCCGGATCGCGGTGATGTCCGCCAGCCCCGGGGTTTTCTGGTTGACCAACTCGGCGATGCGCTCCACCAGGGCGGCACGGTTCACCCCGAAGGGGATCTCCGTGATCACGATCTGTTCGCGGCCGCCCTTGAGGGTTTCGACTCCCACACGTCCCCGGACCTTCAACGTGCCCCGGCCGGTCTCGAAATACTGACGGATGCCCTCCAGCCCGCAGACCATGCAGCCGGTCGGGAAGTCCGGACCGGGCAGGTACCGCATCAGCTCCTCCACCGAGATGTCCGGATTGTCGATCTGGGCGCAAACCGCGTCGATCCCCTCCCCCAGGTTGTGGGGCGGGATGTTGGGGGCCATGCCCACGGCGATGCCGGTGCCGCCGTTGACGAGGAGGTTGGGAAAGGCCGCCGGGAACACCGAGGGCTCCATGCGCGTGTCGTCATAGTTCGGCACGAAGTCCACGGTGTCCTTGTCCATGTCCTCCATGAGCAGGGCGCCCAGGGGCGCCAGGCGCGCCTCGGTGTAACGCATGGAGGCCGGCGGGTCGCCCTCCACCGATCCGAAGTTGCCCTGACCGTCCACCAGGACCTCGCGCATGGACCAGGGCTGGGCCATGTGCACCAGGGTGGGGTAGATGGCCTGATCGCCATGGGGGTGGTAATTGCCCATGGTCTCGCCCACGATCTTGGCGCACTTGACGTGCTTGCGATTCGGCAGCACCCCCAGCTCGTACATGGCATAGAGGATGCGCCGTTGCGAAGGCTTCAATCCGTCCCGCACATCCGGCAGCGCGCGCGAGATGATCACCGACATCGAGTAGTCGAGGAAACAGCTCTTGATTTCCTCGGCCACGTTGACCGGGGCGATCTTCTCGCCGGCCGGAGGCGGCGGAACCGCAGGGGTTTCAGAACCAGCAGACATGGAATGGTTTTCAGGCGACTCCGCCCCGGGCCGGTCAGGTGCCGGCCCGGCCGGCGGATTCAAATGTCCAGATTGCGCACGTTCAGCGCATTATCCTCGATGAACTGGCGCCGCGGCTCGACCTCCTCGCCCATCAGCGTGGTGAACATCCGCTCCGCTTCCACGGCATCGGTCAATTCGATCCGCAGCAACTTCCGCCGGGCCGGGTCCATCGTGGTCTCGAACAGTTCCCGCGGGTTCATCTCGCCCAGGCCCTTGAACCGCTTGATCTGCAGGCCGCGGCGCCCCACCTCCTTCACCGCCGCCAGGATCTCCGGAATCGAGAAGAGGGGTCGCACCACCGCCCGGTCTCCCTCGCCCTCGATCAGCTCGAAGAGCGGATGATCCTGGGCTGCGTAATGGTCCAGATGGAAGCCCTTTCGCTCCAGTTTCCGCAGCAACTCGCCGATGGCCTTGCTCTCGTGCAATTCCACGTGCACCGCACGCCGTGTCGGCCCGTTCCGGCCCTTTTCGGCGGCTCCGGGAGCCTCGCCGTCCTCGTCGCCGAACAGCCGCAGGTCCGGATTGGCATCACTGAAGGCCCGAAGCTCCTGTTCGGTGTGGAAGTAGTGCACGGTTTCCTCGTTCCCCTGGCGCACGCGCACCAGGTGCCGCGGCAGTTCGTGGGTCTGTGGGTGCCGGTGCTCGACGTACTCGGCGAAGTCCGCCCCGTGTCGGCGCAGCGCCCGCGCGTACTTGTCCAGCGTGTCCAGCAACTCCAGCGTCTCCTCCAGTTGCTTCTGCGACAACTCGCGCTGGTCCGCCAGATTCCGCAATCGCACCTCCTCGGCGCCCAGCCGGATCAGGATCTTGTTCAACTGGGCGTCGTCCTCCACGTACTCGACGCGTTTCTTGCGGGTGATCTGGTAGAGGGGAGGCTGGGCAATGTACACGTGGCCGCGTTTGATGAGCTCCGGCATCTGCCGATAGAAGAACGTCAGCAGCAGGGTCCGGATGTGCGAGCCGTCCACGTCGGCATCGGTCATGATGATGATCTTGTGGTACCGCAGTTTCTCGATGTTGAAGGCGCCCTCTCCTTCGCCGTCGCCGATGCCGGTGCCGATGGCCGTGATCATGGTGCGGATCTCGGCGTTGTCCAGCACCTTGTGGAGCCGGGCCTTTTCCACGTTGATCAGCTTGCCGCGAATCGGAAGGATGGCCTGGAAGCGGCGATCCCGGCCCTGCTTGGCCGAACCTCCGGCGGAATCGCCCTCGACGATGAAAAGCTCGGTCTGGGCCGGATCCCGCTCCGAACAATCGGCCAGCTTGCCCGGGAGCCCGCCTCCGGTCAGCGCGGTCTTGCGCACCGTCTCGCGGGCCTTGCGCGCCGCCTCGCGCGCGCGCGCCGCCAGCAGCGCCTTTTCCACGATCTTCCTGGCCACCGACGGGTTGGCATCGAAGTAACTCATCAGCCCGTCGTACACCACCGAGGCCACCAGGCCTTCGATCTCGGTGTTGACCAGCTTGACCTTGGTCTGCGATTCGAAGCGCGGGTTGGGCAGCTTGACACTGAGCACACAGATGAGGCCCTCCCGGACGTCATCCCCCGAAATCGTGGGATCCTTCTCCTTCAGAAGCTCGTTCTGCCGCGCGTACTGGTTGACCGCGCGCGTCAGGGCCGACCGGAACCCGGTCAGGTGCGTGCCGCCGTCCGGGTTGGGAATCGAGTTGGCATAACACAGGATCTGGTCATTGTACCCGTCGTTGTACTGCAGCACGCAGTCCACGAAGACCTCGTCCGTGCGGCCCTCCAGTTCCACGGTGCGCCGGGCACTGATGACAATCGGCTTCGGATGAAGCACCTGGCGGCTTTGCCCCAGCTGACGCACGAACTCTTCGATCCCGTGCTTGTAAAAGAATCGCTCCGTGCGATCGACACGCTCATCCGTCAGCACGATCTCCAGCCCGGGATTCAAAAACGCCAGCTCGCGCAACCGATTGGCCAGAAGATCGAACTTGAACTCCGTGGTCAGCGTGAAGATCTCCGGGTCCGGCTTGAAGGTGATGAGCGTGCCCGTGTGGCGCGACTTCCCGATCACTTCCAGCGGTCGCACCGTCTTGCCACGGGCGAATTCCATCGAGTAGACCTTGCCGTCCCGGGACACCTCCACCTTGAACCATTCCGACAGGGCGTTGACACACTTGGCCCCCACCCCGTGCAGTCCACCCGAGTACTTGTAGGCTCCCTGGCCGAACTTGCCCCCGGCATGCAGGTTCGTCAGCACCAACTCCACGGCGGGAATCTTCCACTTGGGATGAATGTCCACCGGGATCCCCCGTCCGTCGTCGCGCACCGACACCGAGCCGTCCACGTGCAAGGTCACCTCGATCCGCTTGCAAAAGCCGGCCAGGTGCTCGTCGATCGAGTTGTCCAGCACCTCGAACACGCAGTGATGCAGGCCCCGCTCGTCCGGGTCGCCAATGTACATCCCCGGCCGCTTCCGCACCGCCTCCAGCCCCTCCAACTTGTCGATTTTGGAGGCATCGTACGGTTCGGCCGCCGCCACCGTGCCGGGGCGCTCGGTCGTTTGCGTCTCCACCGTTTCTTCAGGCATAGAACCTCAAAACCCAAACCGCCAACCACGGACAGTCTTCGACCTGCCTGAGCATAAAAAATCCACATTCACGACACAACGAAGAATTCGGGCAGTGCACACCCGCCGAAGTCCATGCAACTGATTCCGCCAGAATATCTTACACGCATGCTCGGCCCTTCGCAAGGCTCCCTCCCACCTTCCCAGCCCGCACTGCCTCTGGCGCGCGCATCCCGGTGACGTCCCTCCCCGCGCCTTGGGGATCCTGCCGTCGGGCCCCTCCACCCGTGGCGTGGCCCGGGGCTCTCCCTGCAGTGGCATGCCCCACGCTGCTTGGGCTCTGTGCTCCGATTGTCCGTTGGCAAGGCATCCTTCCCGCCTTACCCTGCCCCGCGATGACGGGCACCAACATCTGGCAGGAATTGAGCTGGCGCGGATTGATTGCCGACTGCACGGACGCAGCGGCCCTCAGCCAGCGCACCACCCCTTTGACGTTGTACTGCGGATTCGATCCCACGGCCGACAGTCTCCACGTGGGGCACCTGGTTCCCCTGCTGGCCCTGCGTCGTTTCCAACAGTTCGGGCACCATCCCATTGCGGTGGCCGGCGGTGCCACCGGTTGCATCGGTGACCCCAGCGGGAAGTCCACGGAACGCGTGCTCCTCAGCAAGGAACAGATCCGCGCCAACGTGGAGGCCGTGCGTCCCCAACTGGCGCGGCTGCTGGATTTCGAGACGACCCTCAACCCCGCGCGGCTCGTGGACAATGCCGATTGGACGGCCCACGTCACCTATCTCGATTTCCTCCGCGACATCGGCAAGCATTTCTCCGTCAACCAAATGGTGGCCAAGGAAAGTGTCCGGACTCGGATGGAAGACCGCGAGGCGGGCATCAGCTACACCGAGTTCAGCTACATGCTGCTGCAAGCCTACGATTTCGTACACTTGCGCCGCAAACACCAGTGCGAATTGCAGATCGGCGGCAGCGATCAATGGGGGAACATCACGGCCGGGATCGACGTGGGGCTGTCTCTTATAC
>JAOADM010000137.1:4188-9937 GCA_026417315.1 Limisphaera sp. | reverse complement strand
TATAAGAGACAGCTTGAGCGCCGTGAGGTAATGCCCGTAGGCGTCGCCGTGACCTTGCGGGAACATGGCGGCGGCGTCCTCGGCGTTGATCACGCCGTCGGCAGCCTTTGCGGGGTTCTCCTGGATGTTGTAGTTGAGGGCGTAGATGACCTCGCCGGCGTCGATGCCGCGGGTGTAATTCCAGTAGAGCCGGTTGTACACCGGACGGATCTCGACCCCGGGCATCAGGAAATCGTCGCGGCCCCGCAGCAGCGCCAGTTCCTCTTCGAGCAGGGACGGCACCTGTCCCCGGAAGGCGAACAGGGCGGTGGCGATCTCCCCGTAGGTGCGGTCCTTGGTGCCGATGCCGATGGTGGGATTGGCGGCATCGGCCCAGGCTTCGTTGCCCAGCATCATGTACAGGTCGTTCAGGTAGCCGGCGGCCAGGAGGAGGGCGTCGTTGGCCGGGCCGTAGTTGATGCCGGCGTCGATGCTCAGCATTTTGCCGCGCCGGAGCACGGTTTCGTAGATTTCGATCAGGCCGAATTGATTGAGCGAATCCAGGTTGAGGGCGACATCGCCTTCCCAGCGCGGACCGGCTTGTTGGAGGATGCTGACATCGGTGCTGATCTGGTGACTGAACAGGTCGGCGACGCGCTGATTGAACGGATTGATTCCGGCCAGAACCCGCTTGATCCAACCCTCGGCCAGTTGGGGGCGGGTCCACTGCGACCAGGTTCCGTAAGCGGCATGGTTGGAGCGGATCGGTTGGTACCGCATGATGAGGTAATTGTCGCTCAGGGCGCGCACGTCGGCTTGTCCCCCGAGCAGGGCGCGGACGCCGTCCGGGTACCGCGCGGGACTCAGGGGCACCCAGCCGGCCTCGGTGACGTCGAGAATCTGGCTTGCTTCGATGCGCAGGTTGAAGGTGAGACGTTGGTCCGGAAGGGCTTCGGAGAAGAGTTCCACCGCGACCGTATGCTGGACCGACCCGTCTTGTTGCGTGATGCCGCCGGCCAGAGCAGCAGGATCCAGGCGGTAGGCGCGGGGCAGGGGTTGGAAAATGCCGGGCGGCGTGGCGGTGGGAGTGTCATTGGAGCGCAGGTTGGCGACCACCAGCGGTTGACCGTCCAGATAAACGCGGGCACCCAGGCCGTCATTGAGATCCAGGCTCAGCCAGATCTCCTGGAAGTCCGCCCCCGCAGGCACACTGAAGGTGCGGAATACGATGCTTTGGGGCTGGTTGCTGATAGCCGCCTCGTAAACCTCGATCGGTCGAAACTCGTTGAGCGGGAAGGGCGGCGGGGCGTCGGGCTGGACCACCAATTCAGTGGCGGTGGTTCGGTCTGTGGCTGTGCCGGCAACCTCGCGTCCCGCGGCGTCTCGGAGGATCATTCGCGTCCCCTTCTGCAGGGCGAGCGTGTCAGCGGCGAGCCGGAATGCAAAGGTGCCATTGGTCCAGACGGCCGGGGGATCGAACCGGACGCGTTGCCGGGGGGCCACGCTGGTGGTGACATCGGGGATCAGGCGCTCGGGTGCGATGGACCCGAGCCGCGCCACCTGGTCGGAGTCCACGGGAAATGCCAGGTGAGTCCAGGTGCCCTCTTCCAATAGAGCCGCCCCGGTGGTGCGATACACGTCCGGCGGCAAGCCGTCCACGGGGGCCGCAATCTTCCATTCGAACTGATAGTCCTCGGTGTGTGCAGCGAGGTCCACCACTTGCTGGAGGGTCAGCATTTCGCTGAGTGGATTGGAGGAGGCCACCACCTTGAGCTCCCCACGGTACAAGGTGGGGACCACGCGGAGGATGTGAACCGTAACCGGCTCGGAGGGCGGGGTGAACGCCAGCCCATTGCCCGCGATGAGGGTTACATACCCTGTCCCCGGACCGACAGCCGTCAACGCGTACGAATCGACCGCCTGATCGTCGTCGGTGATTTCGGCCAGCTCGTCGGGGCCGATGGAAACGGCCTCGTGCGGGTAATACGTGCCCGGCCGGGCGGGATTCTCTGCGAAGAGTTCCAGATCCGTGGCCAGGCCGTCAATGGCCGCGTCCCACTTCGTGCGGTCGGGATCGTGCGGAAGGCAAAGGTCTTTGAGGCGCTGCCGATCGCTCGAGGTCAGAACATTGAGCAGGAGGAAATCATCGCCCGTGGGTTCGTCGCGGAACTCACCGCGGAACACAAGGGCCCCGTGGGCTCCCCGGTTGGGATCCAGGAAGAATCGTTCGCTCAAATGCGGCGGCAGATTGGGGAAGTAGATGCGGCCGCGATATGACTGGGATCGGACCGAGAAGGGGATTCGGCCGAGGCGGTCCGCGCCATCGGGTGGCCCCAGCTCGTAGGTCTTTTCGCGAGTGGGATCATGCAGGACCACCGAGATTTGATCCTGCCCGCCCGTAACCTGGGATTGTTGGTACACGACCTGCAAACTGGTCTGACCGCGGATGGCCGGGAGACCCCGTTTGGGCAGGGTGAGGGTTTCGGCCATTTGGAGTACGGGCGCGCTGGCCGGCCAGACGGGGGAATAATGGATGAGCAACGCGTTGCCGTCGCCGCTCTGAGGATTCAACCGGTTCCCGTACACGGGATCGCCGGCATGGGTACCGTCGGGGTTGCGCGGGCGCAGATAGGGCGTGATGGTGCCCACGGGCGGCTGGTTTTCGAGTGGCAGTGTGGGGAAGAAGAAGCCGGGCAGGGTCTTGTAGTAAAACTGCATGGCCATGGTGGGACGGTCGCCCGCGTCGTGCGGGCCGCGGTACACCCAGATGTTGCCCTTGCGATCCTGAAGGGTGAAGGAGGCGTACTGTGCGCGCAGGGCGGGGTTGTTAACGCGCACCGGCAGCGGCTCGAAACCCAGCCGCCAACCGTCGAAACGCCCGGCGATGATCAGATTGTTCGGGACTGCCAGGGTCCGGGCCGCTGCCCCGGCTTCGAAGTCTTCCGAACCGGCAAATTCCAGATCCAGGTAGGTGGCGCCGGATTCGGTGCCGCTGCCCATGACCTCGACCTTCCAGCTCTGTCGGGACACGGGGTCCACGGCTACCGCGACCGTACCAACGGTCAGTCCAGGGTCCGTTACGACACCGAAGCGACGTCGGGCGAACTCCGTCGCCGGGGTGCCGGTCCACTCGCTCAACGCGATCGGGTCCTGTGCCAGCACCACTCCCTCCAGACTCCGAGCAGCGTAATCCACATCGGTAACCAGGAAGCGGTGAGCGGGAAGGGCCAGATTGTCGGGGTCCTGCAAGTACAAGGTACGCGTTTTGCCGATGCCGTGGGGGGTCTCGGTGGTCAGGGTCACCAGGTCGTAAGCGGCCGACTCATCCACCTCGGTGCTACTGACCTGCCAGGAGCGGATTTCACGGTTCAGGCTGCGGGGTGGGGTGCCAATGATCTTGGGCGCCAACGGCAACTCGAGAAGGGGCAGGGGCATGGGCGGTTGGAGGATAGTGCCCGCCTCCACCGCGTAATCGAACACGTCGCCCGTTTCGGGCCGTTCGCGGAGGACCTTGAACACGGTCATGGCCGGTCGGCCATCGGCCGCCACGTAGTCGAGCAGCACGTAGGGTTCGGAACTGTAATCGGTGGCGTTGGTGAGGTTGAGGTCATCGCGCAGGGCCCAGACCTGGCCCCCCTGCATCAGGGCATGCTCCTCGTTGGGATTGAAGCCGGGCAAACGGCGGTCGTTCTGCACATAGATCTGTCCCCTGGCCTCCAGGCTGCTCAGCGGTCCGCTCCCGTCGTTGCTGGCCAGCACAATCTCCCTGGCCTCCGGCGGCCACTGCAGGGTGTACCGTCCCAAAACCGCGGGCCAGTACACGGGCTTGAAACCCTGCGCCAACTGGGCCTGCGAAAGGCCCGTCGCGCGGAACCACCAGACTTCCAGCCGGTCATTGCCGGGAGCGGCGTTCACGGGGATGATCGCGCCCCGGTTGGCTGCCTCGAAGCCGACGACGAACGGGTCCTGGTAGGCTGTCGGATGATAGGCATTCCCGTGCGATGTCAGAATGTAGCCGGCCCAGTAGTTGGTGGACCCGCCCGCGCCCAGCTCTCCGGTGGGCGCCTCGATACGCTGCCCCACGTAGGCAATCCGTTCAACCACGCGCGGCGCGGTTTGTTCGGGAGGCAATTCCACGGGGAAATGGAACACGTTCGACTCCCAAATCCGAACCGGGGTGCCGGATCCCGGATCGACTGCGACCAGGTTCGTGGCAAACGTGGCGCCCAGTTGGGAGGGATCTTTGACCGCGGTTTCCAGCCAGGAAAGCACCCGCTCGAATCGCACGTGATCGCCGGAACGGAAGCGAAGCAGGGTCCGGTGAACCGGATATTGCCGGGTCAGAAACGTGTAAAAGGCGAAGGTCTCCGTCAATTTGGCGCGCGGTTGATCCAGCGGGTCTTGATACTCGATCATGGGCGTGTTTTCCGCCGGGAGGGGTACGGCCGTGGCGCGGGCTTCCGCTTCGGTGGCCACGGCCGGGCGCAGGAAGTGACTGTACTTGTGAATCTCGGTCGGCCAGATTTGGCGGTACCGCGCAAAGCGGAACGGCCAGCGCAATCCCTCCAGGCCCGTCTCCGTCCAATGCACCTGCACGTCATTTCGGTTGCGCGTTTCCCGCGTGGCGAAAACGATCGGACGCGGCCCGTCCGTTGGGAAATGCTGATAAACAAAACTCTCACTGCCCCGCACCAGTTCCGGATAGAGTTGCGAATCATCGCGCGCTTCCTCCGGCGGGTAGGCGGTCAGCGGTTCGCCCAGCTCGGCGGTCACATCGGCGGGATTCGGTTCGCGAATGACATCCACGATCTCGAATCCCAGGGGCCGGCGCGTGCGGCCACCCGGTTCGGTCTCTCCCAGCAGTTCCACGAAGACACGGCCCTCGACATTGTAGGCCAGGATGTGTCCCTGGCTGTCGTCGAACCACAGGGTGCGCGTTTCTTCCAATTGTGCACCGGGATCCTCGACCACGGGCGTTTGCCCCAGGGCCCGAAACTCATTGGGAACACGGCGCGGGAAGGCCCTGTTGTACACCACGTTCACGACCGACACGCGCCCGGCCGGTACGGCCACCGGCTTGCCGGTGAAGCGAAACGCCTTCTCGGTCCAATAAATCCTGCGCGGCGGTTTGACCGGACTACCGGAGACGAGATAGCGGGCACGGTACAGCGTGTAATAGTTTCCGGCTTCCACCCAGTAGCGGGACGGGTTGTCGTCGTAATCCGGAGGCTTGGAGCTCTGGGGTTGGGCTTTGCGCCAAACCACCTCGACCGGGCCGGGTTGAATCGCATAGGCGGTCCGCGCGTGCGGACTCCAGTAATACTGCACGCTCGTGCGCGCGAGCACGTCGGGAAAGGCATCCTCGAGCAGCAAACGGTTGAGCCGGACCGGTCGCGGGTCGGAAGTACCGCCGGGGTCCAGATTGAGCGTCTCCAAAGAGAGGGTCACATTGGTGAAAAGGGCCGGGCTGTACAGGGACGGGCCGGCGATCAGCTCGTTGAGATCCCGGGCCAGCAGAGTGGGAAGATTGGTATCATTAGGTGTGCCCAATAAAGCCAGTGTGTGGGTGGACAGGCGGGACTTGACAAACGCGGCCACCGGATTGGTGGCGGCCTGGAGACGTCCGGCCAGTTCCGGAAGATCGAGAAGATCATGCGGTTCGAAACGTGTGGGCCGGTGAGGTTCGGTCACCCAGTAGTCCTGCGGCAGGGCATTCGTCAGGGGCAGGCCGTCCACATCGACATTCGGGGGCGGGATGGGGGAGCCGAAC
>JAOADM010000137.1:0-4178 GCA_026417315.1 Limisphaera sp. | reverse complement strand
CCGAACAGGAAGCTGATGTTCCGCGCCAGCCAGGGCGCGCCCACCAGCGCGCGGGTCATGATCACGACGACCCGTCCGCCGTTTTCGCCGCGGGGCAGGTCCAGGTTGGCCCGGGGGGCGTTGCCCGCGTACGAGAGGGCGGTGTTGAGATTCGTGTTACGGGGAGCCGCCAGAGCGCCAAAAGCGATCCAGGTTTGGAATTGTCCCGGTGTGGGGGGAGAGTCGGGCAAACCGTGATTCCGCTGCTCGTCCGGCGTGGGGGCCCGCCCGTCCGATCCGGGGGGCACATTGTTCGTCTGAGACAATGGCACGCCTCGCAAGCTCTGAAAGTTGACCAAGAACAAATCCTGGCGCAGCTCCAAGGGGAGTACTGGCACCGGATTGTGACCGGCCAAGGTCACGGGAGCCATGGCAACCAGTGCGGCCCCCGCGATGCCGGCTCCGACGATGCGGACTGGCGTTTTCATGGTGCGGCCACGTCGACGGGAGCTCCGGAGTTTGTGATTACGGCGTGTGGTCCGTTACAGCGCCACCGTCAGGGTCAGGGTGAGTGGGGAGAATCGAACTTCCGCCACCGGCATGGACGGGGCTGCGGGTTGCTGGTATGGAGGACTGCAGGCGTTGTTCTAGGGCTTCCAGTCGGGCCTTCAGCTGCTCCAGTTCTATGCGCTGGCGGTCGATCACCGCGGCCTGTTTTGAGCAAGTCCCGGCCAGCTCCGTGAGTCGGCTTCGGTGATCCTTGAGAAGCTGCGTCAGGTAGATGCACATCTTGTCGTAATGGATTGAAAACGGTCGTCCTTGCTGGTCATAGACAAGTAAATGCGCGAGGCCCAGATCGTGCAAATCTTCTGCCACATATCCAATTTCCTGATCGTTCGGGGTTTCTGGACGCGGATAAGTAACCGGCTCCAATTCCAAGATGCGGCTGAAATCAGCATGAAGGGGCCGGATATTGTGTTTGAAGCGTCGGGAAGAACTCTGGACGACTAACAAACCGTCGGCTCTGCGCACGACAGCGGTGCCGGTCCCGGAGAGAAGCCCCGGTGCCCAGATGCCCCGTTTCACACCGATGTCTCCATCGGATAGGACCGAGAAAACGTCGGTGAATGTACCTCCTACCTGCGTAAAGTCGGGGCCAACTCCAGAGTAGGTCCCCACCACCAACTTGTCTCTGGATCCGCCACCCCCGGGGTCGTCTCCAATGATGATGCGCAGTTCGGACTGGTTTTCTGCTGCATTATAGCGAGCTATCCATAAGGGATCCGAATTGTCGTTATTCCAGACCTGCGACATATCCGGTCCCCCGGAGAAGACCAGCGCCTTGCCCCAACCCGGATTGGACGTCGGCGGTGCGTTGAAAAGCTCCCCGACCCGGAGGTGGCCGTTAATTTGATTGTCGGTGGTAAAGGTGTTGAACTGGTTCCGACGCGCCACATTGGCGTCAAGTCGCGCGTCCGGCAGTGTCCCCGTGGTTATGCGGGAGGCGTCGATGTTGGTGAGGCCGGCTCCGCTCCCGGCAAACTGAGCTGCGAGCACCGTACCGGTCACCAACAAGCTGTCTCCCGTGCCGGCCACCACCAGGGGCTCTCCGTTGTGCTTGACCAATGTGGTCGCGTATTTCGCGAGATATGCGTACGGCGCCGGCAGGAGCTGCAGGCGGGGCTGGATTTCGGTGGGAGAGCCGTTCAGGGTCACGGTAATCCCCAAATAGCGTTCCGCAGCATTGGCGCCCAGGGGCCCACCGCCGAAGATTTGGGAGAGCGCCGGGCGGCTTTCGCCGGGCACCTCCGTGCCCTCGCCCAATAGTACGCTGAAATGTCCTTTGTCCACGGTGACAATTTGCTTTTCCGACCACAGGCGGTTGCCTCCGCTGGATTGGTCGTAAATGCGGAAGATGACCTCCACGTTGGCCGGACTGTTGGAGGCCAGCGGCACGCCGTTGGCATCTACGAGAAAGCCCTGATAGGTCATCTTCTCGGGGGGATCCGACTGGGCTGCTGGGCACAGGGTGGCCTTGAGCAGCGCAGCCGTGACCACGATGGGCCACCACGGGCGGCTGAGGCGGCCGCGGGGCTGCGAACGTTGGGGTTGCACGGGGGCGATCGAGTTCATGTTCATGGACTTTGGGGTTGGGAGTTTGAGAGAGGGATTTGGATTAAAAGCGGAAATTCACTGGGTGAGGGTTTCCAGGTCACTGATCCGGGTCAGTTCAAACCGGCCGCGGACCTCGAAGGTGCGGCTTTCCGGTTGGGGCCGACCCGGTTTGGTGCGGCCGGTCAGCGTGATGCGTTCGAGGTATTCACCGACAATCGTGTCGTGGCCCCGCGTCAGGCTGTCGAAGTCGTCAGCAGGAGCCCGGGGCGTCAGCGTGATTTCGCGGCGAATATCGTAGGACTCTTCCCCCCGCGGAACGCGCTGATCGAAGGTGGCGTTGAGGTTGTCATGGTCGGGGTGATAGAGGTGAAGAAATGGATTGGCACTGTCTTCATGAGTCACGGTCACGACGACCTGTACGTTCGTCCCGGCACGGAGCGCACCGACGCCCGGCCAGGGCACGTTGCTGGCCGACCACGGAAGATGGACCGCGCTGATCCGGCGCGCGTGGGCGAGTTGGGCCGGGTCCAGCAACTCCTCCCGAGTGGTCAGGCCCACCTGCCCGTCGGGTTTCGGTCCGACAAACACGCGCTGCAGGAGCTTCGCATTGCCGCCGTCGGCCCCCATGTGGACGATGAGGCGCAGCGGATAGGGCCGACCCACGGTTCCAAGGTCCTCGTTGACGCCTTCGATGACATAGCGACCGTCTTGTTGCATAAGGGGCTTGCCATCGGGTCCGCGGCGGTACTGGGTGAGATAGTGCCTCACATGAGTTACCGCTGCCGCACCCACCCAGAGTCCGGCCCGCGAGCCCACGCTGGCACTCACCGGCAGCTCCCACCGGGCCAGCGAACGGTGATCGGTGAGCACCAGGACCGCGGCGTAGAGCGTCCCCGGGGTCCCGGTCATGGCGGTTCGATTGACTCCCAGAGCGATTTCGACTTCCGAGCCCGGCTGCCCGGCTGGTCTCAAGGTCCACGATCGGGGCGATGCGAGATTGGTGTGGGCGAACGTCAGATCCACCGGGTTTCGGGTTCCGCGCAAGAGGAGCGGGGGGACGGCCGCGATCGAGGGCTGCCCGGCCGGTGCGGGTTCGGACGGCTGAAGGCTCAGCGTAACCTGGAGATCTTCAGGGGTGAGGTTTCTCACCCGCAGGCTGGCTGCACTACGGTCGGTCCCGAATTCCAACGAGGTGGACGGGGGCAACTGGACTGCGAAGGGCCCGAAGTAGCGGTTGTACAGCTCCCCGGCGCGCATCCAGAAGGCCTCGCCGCGCCGCACGCGCGTCGTATTCAGCGCGAACACGGGCGCGGGATTGGCCGGTCCCAGCGGCCCGCCCACATACCGAAACAACTCGAGTTGATTGAACAGTTCCGGCGCCGGGCGCAGAAAGGCTTCAAATGTGGGCGGACTGTCCGCAGGAGTCGCGAAGCCCAGGAAATTCAACCCGGTGGTCGTCCATGTGTACCTGGGCACGACCGGTTTGCCTTTGATCTCCCAGCGAAAGGTGGGAGTGTCGGAGCGCACCCGGACCAGATAAGCCCGATTCCCTTCGAGTCGTTTCAGCACCGCATCGGGTCCCTGGCCCCGGACCCAGCTGCTCCAGGGGGACCCGGTATCTGCCGGAAGGGCGGGGGTTTGGGTAAAACGCGAGACCGGCACCTCGGGTTGCCATTGCCAAATCTCCTCGATGGGTTGGTAGGCCGGATCGGCCATCAGGTCGTCCAAGATCTGATGGGAAGCGTCCACGTGAAGGAAGACAGCGTTCCAGCCTGCGACGAGGTCAAAGGACTGAGTTACCCATTGGGCGGAAGCCTGCCAAGGCCACAGGATCAGCAAACCGAGAGAAAGACTGGTCGCCAAACGAGACGCGCGGGAACAGCGCCGTGGCCGCTGCGTTGACGGTGAAGTGCAGACCCGTTGGGGCGGCCCTGCCCTGAGGGCGTTCCGAGGATTCCAGTGGGGGTCCATGGGAAGGGGTGGGATCAGTTTTTGACGTAAAGGTACCAACCCGTCCGCGGGTTGAGTCGATACAAGGCCGCAAGCGTGGTGGTCCCGAGGCGTCCACCGAAATGGAGGACTTC
>JAOADM010000136.1 GCA_026417315.1 Limisphaera sp. | reverse complement strand
CGTACCCGTTGACCGACCCCTTCCAACACTTCTTCACTCAGGGGCTCGGCCCGATACCCCGCGCGGCGCAATGACTCCACCAACACGCCGGGCTGGGGCGATGCGCCGGACCGCCACCGCACCGTGGCGCGTCCGTTGCCCAGCTCCACGAGCACCTGATCCACCGCCGGCACCGCCTGCAACGCCTCGGTCACTTTGCGCACGCACCCCTGACAGTTCATGCCCTGCACCGCCAAGACGGTCACGGCCGGCTCCGGGCTCTCCGGGTTCGCCTCAGTGAGATGCTCGCTCGCCGTCGAATCCATACGCCTTCAGTCTAGCACTCTGGGGAAAAAGTGCCGGTTTTTTAGGCGGCCGGCGCGGGAACGCGGCGGGCAATATGCGGGGGGTTGGTTTCCGCCGACTCCCGTCGGCGGCTGCAGGGAAACTGGTAGCCGCCGCCGTCAGGCGGCGGACCAGGAGACCTGAAGACAGCCCGCTGCCTGGCCGGCTGTCGAACAAAGCCCGGTTTCGAAGGAATGAGCGTCGGTTTTCCGGGAAAACCCGCGTGTTTTTTCCGAGCATAATGACATGTCGAACAGCCTCGCACGATGGCAACCTCCGCGGCCACGGATCGGTCCGCGAATTGACCCGCCAACCTCCATTGCAGCTTTCCTGAGATCCGCCGACTCCCGTCGGCAGCCACGTTGTCGGCACCCCTTAAGGCCCGAGTCCCGTGAACCCCGGGATTTCGACCCAACGTCGTGTCCACGAGATGGACGAGCGTCGGCTTTGCGGCGAAATCCGTCGGCCCCGTGTCTTCGAGGAGAGATTCCGTCGAAAGCGAATCTCGAAGAAGTGCCGGGCCAGGGGGAAAAATAAAATTTGGTGCCCGCGACAGGATTTGAACCTGTACGGTGTTACCCACTAGAACCTGAATCTAGCGCGTCTGCCAATTCCGCCACGCGGGCACCCCGAATGGCACGGCAATATATACCTCACTCCACGTCATGTGGCAAGAGGGGGGGCTGAACCGGCAACCTTTGGCCGGCTCGAGTGACTCGCACCCCTGGACACACCCCGCCCAACACCCGAGGAGTTTCAATCCCCCTGCGGGCCTTGCCGGCCGTCACCGGCCGGGGCATTGCCCTCCGGGGCCGTCCCCGTGTAGCTTCAAGCCTGTTTATGACGAAACCGACAGCCGGGGACGTGGGCGGCCCGGAGACGCCGCCGAGTGATTTCATCCGCGACATCGTCCGCCAGCATCTCGCGGAGGGACGGTACGAGCGGATTCACACCCGCTTTCCGCCCGAGCCGAACGGTTACCTCCACATCGGCCACGCCAAAAGCATCTGCCTCAACTTCGGCATCGCCCGTGAGTTCGGTGGCATCTGCAACCTCCGGATGGACGATACCAACCCCACCAAGGAGGACATCGAATACGTCGAGGCCATCTGCGAGGACGTGCGCTGGTTGATCGCCGGTTGGGCTGACCACTGCCTCGGCCTCAAACCCCGGGGCCGAAAACCGGACACCGTAAGTCGCAACGGTGCCACGGATTATTATCTGCCCGCGGTTGTGGGACCCGCCACCTCCGATGCGTTGGAACCCTTCTTCGCCTCCGACTACTTCGAGCAGCTCTACGAATTTGCGCTGCAGCTCATCCGCAAGGGCAAAGCCTACGTCTGTGACCTGTCGCCCGAGGAGACCGACCGTTACCGGGGCGCCCCCGACCGGCCCGGTCGCGAAAGCCCCTGGCGCAACCGCAGCATCGAGGAAAACCTCGACCTCTTCCAACGCATGCGCGCCGGCGAATTCCCGGACGGTGCCCGCACCCTCCGCGCCAAGATCGACATGGCCTCGCCCAACGTCTGGCTGCGGGATCCGGTCCTGTACCGCATCCGCCATGCCGAACACCACCACACCGGTCGCGCCTGGTGCATCTACCCGACCTACGACTTCGCCCACTGTCTCAGCGATTACATCGAAGGCATCACCCACAGCATCTGCACCCTCGAGTTCGAGGTGCACCGCCCCCTGTACGACTGGATCCTCGAAAACCTCGACCTGCCGCGGCCGCTGCGCCGACAATACGAGTTTGCCCGTCTGAACCTCTCCTACACCGTCATGAGCAAGCGCAAGCTGCTGCAGTTGGTGCGCGAGGGAGCCGTCCGCGGCTGGGACGACCCCCGGCTGCCCACCCTGCGCGGCCTGCGCCGGCGCGGCGTCACACCCGAAGCCATCCGCAACTTCGCCTACCGCATCGGGATCACCAAGTACGATGGCTTGACGGAAATGGCCGTCCTGGAGCACGCGATCCGCGAGGACCTGAACCGGCGTGCGCTGCGACGCCTCGCCGTGCTCCGGCCCCTGCGTCTCATCATCACCAACTACCCCGAAGAGCGGGTCGAGGAGGTCGAGGCCGTCAACAACCCCGAAGATCCCTCGGCCGGGACCCGCCGTGTGCCGTTCAGTCGCGAGCTTTACATCGAACAGGAGGATTTCCTGGAAAACCCGCCCCCGCAGTTCTTCCGGCTCCGGCCGGGCGGTGAGGTCCGCCTGAAATACGCGTACATCATCCGGTGCGACGAGGTGATCAAGGATGCCTCCGGCCGGCCCGTGGAGCTGCGGTGCACGGCCGATCTGGAAAGCAAGGCCGGCGGGCGCAACGCCCAGCGCAAGGTCAAAAGCGCCATCCACTGGGTCAGCGCCCGTCACGCGGTGCCGGCCGAATGCCGGTTGTACGACCGACTCTTCACGGTGCCGGAGCCGGATCTGCTGCCCGACTGGCGTTCCGCCCTGAACCCGAACTCGCTCGAGGTGGTCACCGCCTGGTGCGAACCGGCGCTGGCCGCGGCCCGGCCCGAAGAACGGTATCAGTTCGAGCGCCTCGGCTACTTCGCGCTCGACCCGGACAGTGCGCCCGGCCGGCTCGTCTTCAACCGCACCATCTCCCTCAAAGACGCCTGGGCCAGGGAGCGCCAAAAAGCCGGCCTCTAACGCCCCTCCGCCCCTTCCCGGGGTCGAATCCCAAAGCGCGCCAGCTCCAGCTCCACCCGTTCCAGCGGCAACCCGACCACGTTGGTGAAGGAGCCGCTGATCTCTTCCACGATCCATTCCCCGTGATCCTGAACGGCATAGGCCCCCGCCTTGTCCAGGGGGTCGATGGCCCTCAAGTAACGTGTGATCTGGGCTTCCGTCAGCGCACGAAACCGCACCTCCGTGCGCACCGCGAACAACGCCTCCCGATGTGTCCGCAGATGCAGCACACTCACTCCCGTCACCACCTGATGCGTGCGCCCCGACAACGCCCGCAACATCCGGCGCGCATCCTCCCACGTGGCGGGCTTGGCCAGAATCTGCCGTTCCAAAAACACCAACGTGTCCGCCGCCAGCACCACCCCATCCGGATGCTGCTTGGCCACCGCCCGTGCCTTCCGGTGAGCGTTCAACTGACACAACTCCACCGGCGACAACTGATCCCACTCGAGTTCCGGCACCCGCGGCGGGATCACCTCGAATTCAAACCCCGCCTGGCGCAGCAACTCGGCCCGCCGCGGAGATGCCGAGGCCAGAATCAGCAGCGAAACAGGTTCGGTCTCCATGTCTGCCTCTGCCCTTCTGTTCGTTCGCCGCCCGCCCTATTCCACGAGATCGCTCCGGTGATTCACCCGGCTCTGGAGTTGGCGCAGGATCGGTTGGGCCCGGGCCAGCGCGGTCTGGCCCGTTTGACCGCGAAACGACTCCAGACTGATCCGCACGACCGCGATGGGGTCGCCATTGCGATCCCGTAGCGGTGCGACCACCGTGGCGACCTCTTTGCCCGGCACGTAATACGGGCGGCCCTCCGACAACACCCGTTCCTCCGTGGGCCCGCCCGGCTGGCCCACGGCCCCCCGGTCCCGCGCCGCCACCAGTTCCAGCCGTGCAGATTCCCCTCGCGGCACGTACACCCGCAGATCGCGGACCCGCGGATACCGCTGCAGCAGCTCCTCCACCAGCTTTTGCGCCGGCGGCTCCAGCGGCGTGTACACCACGCGGGCCTCGGCGAAGTAGCTCACCGCATCGGACTTGGTCCAAAACCCCAGACGGCCGCGAGTGAACGAGGTGTCGGTCAGGGGCGGGATCAGTTCCCGACCGTTGAGGCGGCAGACAATCTGGTGGCCCCGGCATTCCACGCCCAGCTCGTGCCAGACGCCCGCCGGCACCTCCACTTGGGGCCCGATGGGCTGGCTCCGCAGCCCGTCGACGACCTTGTAAAACCGGAAGGTGTTGCCCAGGCCACTGGCACGGACCACGTAGAAGTTCCGCTCGTCCTGCCACCGAAACACCAACCCGGCCATCTGCTCGCGCCGGCCGCGCACCAGTTTGAAGCGCGTGGTGAACACGAAATCGCCGAACACCACCGGCTCGTACACCAGCATCGGAAAACGCTCGTCCGTATCGTCCTCGGACAGCTGCGCCAGCACCGGCCGCCGACTCACCACCGGGGCCTTGTCCGACAAGGGCGGCAGTTGGGAAGGGACTTCGTCCCAGACAATCTGCCAATTCCCGGGCGCACCCTGACCCGCCAGGACACTGCGAAATCCCTCGGGCGTCCGGCCGACCCAACCGGGGCCGAAGTCAAAGGCCAGTTCCGCCCCCGCAGCCTGCCAGGCCAACCAGCATCCAACCACCAGACATCCCAGCCGTTGCATCCGTGGCCAAGGTGGCAGAAGCCGCCCGTCCTCACAAGAAAGCGGTTCCGGCATGTTCCCTGCACCGCTTTTTCCCCCCGCGGCGAGTGCAAGCCCGCGCGCCCACCGTGTGCGGGCCACACCCCGGCTGCGGGGACAATCCTCGGCGCCACACTCAAGGCGATGCCCCTCCGGTGGGCCAGGGACTTTCGAACCGATATCGTCCGCCCCCCACTTCGAACCGTGCCCGATTCCCCACCACCGGCAGGCTGCGCACCCCCGGCGCGCGGGTCGCCGGTTGCCCGGATTCCGCGACCGTTTCCGCAGAGCTCGCCGGCACCCACACCTCCGCCACAGTGTTGGGCGGAACCTCCACCTGCAACCGGAACCGGTTCTGCCGGCGTTCCCATTGCACCCGCACCGGACCCCGGATCGAAGCATGCTCCGCCCGCGCCCACGTGAGACCGCCCACCGGTTGCGGGGCCACAATCCAGCGCGCACCGCCGGGCACCTCCGGATCGGCCCGAATACCCGCCACATGCTCCATGAACCACTGCTGGATGTGCCCCAGCATGCAATGATTCATCGAAGCGCCCGTTTCGGCGTCCCACGCCTCCGGCAGCGTCGTCCAACCGTTCTGCACGATGAAGCCGTAGCTGCCGCGATTCGTCCGCACCGTCATGGCATGGATGACCTCGTGCCGCCCAAACCGGGCCAACGCCTCGAGCAAATACGGGTGCCCGACATCCCCGGCCGTCTGCTGGTAACCGCGCTGACGAATGTCCGCCAACAGTCGCTCCAATACGGCCGCTTCGCAACCCTCCGGCACCAATCCCAACACCAGTGCCATGGCATGCGCACACTGGGGACTGCCCAGGGGCCGGTATTCCGACCGGCCGTCGAACCATTCGCGGTTGAACGCTGCGCGGATGCGTTCGGCCAGGGCGGCATACCGCTCCCGATCCCCGGCCCGGCCCAACACTCCGGCAGCGTCGGCCACCACGCGGGCGCACCGGTAGAACGTCGCCATGGCCGTGAGCTCCGGCGGTGTGAACTGCGACGGTCCGCGGGTTTCCTCGCCGTAATCGTACCAGTCGCCCAGGCCGGCCCGCGGCACCAGATTCGTGGAGGTCTGTTCCATGAAATCCACGAACCGCCGCATGGTCTCGAACTGCTCCGCCAAGATGGAGCGATCGTCATACCACCGGTACAACAACCACGGCACCAAGACGGCCGCCGCTCCCCACTCCGGCGTGTAATCGAAGGCCCCACCGAAGCGCGGATACCAGGGGGCCACCGTGGGCACCGAACCGTCCGGCTGCTGCGCATCCGCGCAGTCGCGGGCAATCTTGCGATAAAAGGACGCCACGTCGTAGCGACCGGCGATGGCCGGACCCATGAGATAGGGCACTTCCAACCAGCCGAGCTTTTCGCGATGCGGGCAGTCGGTCAACACGTGCGACAGATTGGCCTGCACGGCCCGTTCGATGATGCGATCGATCGCGTTCCACAAGGGTTCGGAACACTCGAACCGGCCCACACGCCGCGCGTCGTTGCGCACGTGCACCGATACGAGTTCCTCGACCACGGGCAGTCCCCGAGGGTTGGGGTGCCCCCGCGGCACCGCGCCGATGACCTCCAGGTATTGAAAGCCCGAGTAACTGAACCGTGGCTGCCAGGTCTCCACCCAGTCCCCGCGCAGTGTGTACTGCCAGTAGTTGGGACGGCCCACCCCGGCCGGGTTCACTCGACCCCGCCCGTCGTTGCGTCGCGGCGACATGCCGTGGCGCTGCTCTGCCGGGGTTAGCCGCACCAGCTGCCCCGCAGCCCCTCGAATGCGCAGCCGCGGCACAGCCGAGGCGTTTTGCCCGAAATCATACACGAACACCCCCGGCTCCGGCTCGTCGATGCGCACCGGCCGAAACACTTCCTGCTCCTTCAGCGGGGGCGCGAAGGCCGCGCGCAGGCGGCCACCCGGCCCGTTCGTCGGCAGCGCCGGACTCCAGGCCCGGTCGTCGAACCCGGCACGCGTCCAGCCCGCCGGCTCCAGCCGCGCATCGTGATCTTCGCCCCCCAGAATGGTGCAGTGGGTGATCGGGCCCGGCGCCGTGCGCCAGCGGGGATCGGACACCACAACCTCCTCCCTCCCGTCCCGGTACCACACGTGCAACTGCAACCCCAGCCGCAACGGCTCGCGCCGGTGCACCCCGTGCACGCGGCGGTCCCCCGCGGTGTTGAAGAATCCCTTCCCCAACATCACGCCCAACGCGTGCCGGCCCGGCCGCAGCCTGTCCGTGACGTCGTGCGTCACGTAATGCACCGTCTTCGCGTAGTCCGTCCAGGGAGGATCCAGGAAGTGATCGCCCACCTTGCGGCCGTCCAGGTACACCTCGTGATGGCCCAGGCCGCACACATGCAACAGCGCCCGTCGCACCGGTTGGCTCACCACGAACTCGCGCCGGAACAGAGGCATGGGCTCCTGTCCGATCAGATTCCGGCCCCACGGATCGATTCCCAACGGGCCCAGCTCCCGCGCCGGCACCCAGTGCGCATCGGAAAATCCGGGATCGTTCCAGCCGGCCGGAGTTTCGCGAGCGCACCGCCACGAGCTGTTCACGGGCACAAACCACGTCGTCCCGCGATCCAGCACGATGGTCAGCCGACCGATCCAACCCGCCGGGCCGCCGGGGTTCTCCACCGCCACGGCCAGTGTGTTGGTCCCCGGACGCAACCGGTCCGCCAGATCGACGAAATGCACCGTGTCGGCGCCGCGAATCCGCCCGGCGAGTTTGCCGTTGGCATAGACGGCGGCCTGATCATCCGCCGCCAACAGAAATGCTGCCTGCACCACCACCGCATCCTCCGGCAGGATGAACACCTTGCGGAACGCCACCGTGCCGGCGGGTTCTTCGCCTCCCGGAGTGCCCTCCGGATGCCAAATCCAGACGCAACCTTCCAGGGGGGCCGGACCGGCCGGCCGGGCCGTGATCCATTGCGCCTTCCAATCCTCCGGCCGCAACAGGCCCATGATCCACCGGGCCGGCCGACTCCAGCCGGAAACGCGATCGTTCTCGTCCCACACGCGGACCCGCCAGTAACACTCCGCGTGGGTAACCAACGGCCGGCCCTGGTAGGCAATCTGGTTCTGCGCGCTCGAAACAACCTTGCCGGAGTCCCACCAATCGGCCTCCCCCCTGCGCAAGCGGGCCGGCGAGGAGGCCACTTGAATTTGGTAGGCGGTCTGACGCGCCTCGCGTCGGGACGCGACCAACTCCCAGCTCAAGCGCGGCGCCGGCGCGTCCACCGCCAGGGGATCCACCTGATCTTCACAACGCAACCGGGTCGGTTCCAGCGCGACCGCCTTCGGCGCCGATAATCCCCCGCCGAACGCGAGTGCAAGCAGGCCAACAACAAGCCACCCCCTCCGATTCGGAATCGCGCGGCTGTGCATGTGCGACAGTCTACGTTCACTGTAGATTCCCGTCCAGTCGGCCCGTGGGCAGGCTTGCGGGCAATCTTGCACGGCTCCAAACGAATGCGCCTGCGCGAGCTCGACCGCGTACGCCTCTCGACCGTCGAGAACGGCAGACCCGAGGGATCGAAGCAGATCCCGGCCGCCCGGCCACGGCGTTCTCGATCGACCGCCCGGCTGACGGAACGGCGCGCAGGCCCGCGCGGCCCACCCGCCGAGAGCGCCGAGTTGCCAGGGTGCGGCTCGAGCGTCGCCCAGTGACACCGCTGGCACAGCCGAGACTTGTTCCGCTTCCACCGGTGCCGCCAAGCTGGATTCGTTGAGAACGGATACGGTCATTCGCGGAGCCCGCTACGGCGTTGCCCTGCTGGCCGGGCTGGCTCGGGCCCTGGCCGTCCCCACCGTTTCCTGGGCAGGCCTGGCCTGGGTGGCGCCGGCGCTCCTGGTCGCAGCCGGGCACGGAGCCGCACCCGGCCAACGTTGGCGGCTGGGCTATGTCGCCGGCCTGGTCCAGTATTTGGTGTCGTTGCACTGGCTGTTGGAGATCCCGGTGCGTGGTTATCCCGTGCTCGGCTGGCTGGCGCTGAGTGCCTACCTGGCACTCTATCCGGCGGCGTGGCTCTGGTGGGTCGGCGGCTTCGCGAGTGAACCGGGCCCGTGGACCTCGCGGACCCTGCGCGCGCTCACGGCCGCGGCGGCCTGGGTGACCCTCGAGATGGTGCAAGCGCGGCTGCTGGGAGGTTTCCCCTGGAACCTCTTGGGCGCCTCTCAACACGCGATGATCCCGCTCATCCAACTGGCTGCGCTCACCGGTGTGTACGGGCTGTCCTTTCTGATCGTGTGGGTTTCGCTGGGGTTGTACCACGCAACTCGCGCCATTTGGACGGAGCCGACTCGCCGGCACGCATGGCTGCCGGAGCTGGCGTTGCCCGGACTGGCGCTGGCCCTGGTCTTCGCCTGGGGTTGGCTCCGGGTCCGCCATTACGCGGAGGATCCTCATCCACTGCGCGTCACCGTGGTCCAACCCAGCATCCCCCAAACGCTGATCTGGGATCCGGGCGAAAACAGCAACCGATTCGCCGGGCTGCTGCAGCTTACTGCAGAGGCCCTGCGCGAACCCGCCGACCTGCTCCTGTGGCCGGAAGCGGCCATTCCCATGCCCATCCGGTATGACCGGGCCACCTACGAGGCCGTCACCGAGCTGGCCCGCAACCACCGCCTCTGGATGATCGTGGGCAGCGACGATGCCGAACCGGTCCGGGACGATCCAACCGGCCGGGCGACCGACTACTTCAATGCCACGTTCCTCGTCAGCCCCGAAGGCAACCTGCGGGCCACGTACCGCAAAATGCGGCTCGTCATGTTCGGGGAATTCATTCCCTTGTCGCGCTGGCTGCCGTTCCTGCGTTGGTTCACCCCGATTACCGGCCAGTACACGCCCGGACGCGACCCGGTGGTATTCGAGCTCGAACAGAGTGTTTCTGGCCCCGCCAGCTTCGCAGCTCAACCGGGCACCAACCTGCGCACCGCCACGCTGATCTGCTTCGAAGATGTTTTTCCGCATTTGACACGACGGTTTGCCCGTCAGGGTCTGGACTTCCTGGTGAACCTGACCAACGACGGCTGGTTCGGCCAAAGTGCAGCCCAATGGCAACACGCTGCCAACGCTGTCTTCCGCGCCGTCGAAACCGGCCGGCCCTTGATTCGCTGTACGAACAACGGGGTGAGCTGTTGGATCGACCCCTTGGGCCGTGTGCGCGCCGTGCTCCGGGACCGTAGCGGCAGCGTCCATGGGGCCGGCTGGGCGCAATGGTTGGTGTTCCTGCCCGACCCGGCCGCGCGCCAGACGCCCACGTTTTACACACGGTACGGCGACGTCTGGGGCTGGCTGTGCGC
>JAOADM010000135.1 GCA_026417315.1 Limisphaera sp. | reverse complement strand
GACTACATGGGCGGCGGGTTCGGCAGCAAGTTTCCATCCGACAAGTGGGGCGCGGTGGCGGCGCAATTGTCCAAAGCGAGCGGCGGACGGCCGGTGAAGTTGTTCCTGGATCGCGCCATCGACCAGCAAATCGCCGACATGGAGCGAATCGTGCAGGCCACCCGCCAGCGGATGATCGAGAGCTTTACCGCCATGGAAACGGCCCAGGCACGCATCAACCAGCAACTCCAGTACCTCCTGCGCACATTCGCGCAAACCACCTGAACGCTCATGTCCGCGCGCGCCCTCCAGTCCTCCCAAGTCCGGCCCGGGCCCGGAGCCGGTTTCCCGAGATGGGCGCTTTGTGTCAGCGCCATGGTTTGTCTGGCCGCGCTGGCGCCGGCGGCACCGGGCGGGGGCCCGCGCCAAACCGGCCCCTCCTTGAACGTGTACAAGGCCGTCCCGGGTCTGCCGTGGGATCTTCAGCGTGTCGCCCTCCTGCCGCTCTTTGCCGGACGGGTGTCCATCGAACCGGAAAGCCGCATTCAGCTCGAACAGGCCCTCCACGCAGAGTGCATTCGCAGTGGATTTGCGGAAATCATCCCCGTCCCGCCCGACACCCTGCGTCGCCTCACCGGCCGCGGCGTGTGGGCCGCGGATGAGCCACTGCCACCCGACTTCTTGGCCAGGCTCCGGGCCGAGACGGCCGCTGACGCCGTGCTGTTTGCCGAGGTCACAGCCTTTCGGCCGTACCGGCCGGCCCTTCTGGGCTGGCGGTTGCGGCTGGTGGACACTCGCAGCGCCACGACCTGGTGGGCGGCCGACCAGCTCTTTGACGCCACCGACCCCCGTCATGTCCGGGCCGCCTCTCAATGGGAAGGCATCGGTCAACCCTGGTGGCAGCGCCGACCCGATGGCTGGCGCACGCTCCAGGCTCCGCGGGAGCTGGCGCGAATGACGAGCGCCAGTCTTCTGGCCACCTTGCCCGCCCGCGATACGCGCCGCTAAAGTTTTTGGCGACCGTTCCGATACATGAGACGGATTGGCGAAACGAAACCGAGCGCAGTGAGCCTGCCACAACGAAGGCGCTTGCACGTATGGAAATAGAGTTCAATCCAGGCCGCTACAGCGAGCCAGGAGTGAGCCAGAGCGTGACCCGACGCGCGGCGGCCCAGCCCGTCGGCCCGGCGGCGCCCAGCTTTGAACGGTCCCAATCGGTCGAACGTGCCCTGGCCGAAACGCCAGAGGTCCGTCCCGAAAAAGTGGAACGCGCCCGCGTCTATGCCGCGGACGTCAAGTATCCACCGGACGAGGTGCTGGAGCGTTTGTCGCACTTGCTGGCCCTCAAGATGAAGGGCACCTCCTGAACCGCCGGCCCCGTCTAAACCCGTTCAGCTCCGACTCACCATGCCGCCTCGCAATCCCTGGGAATCCTACCGGCGCATCGCCACCCAAACCGCGCCTCCCGGCCAGCTCGTCCTGATGCTCTACGATGGCGCCATCCGCGCCCTCGAGCAGGCCCTGCGGGGCTTCGGCAGTGACGACCCCGCGACCGCCAACGCCACCATTCACAACGGCACCCAGCGAGCCATCGAAATCATCCGCGAACTCAACTACTCGCTGAACATGGAGAAGGGAGGCGAATGCGCGGCCACCCTGCGCAGACTCTATGACTACTTCGAACGCCGCCTGTTCGAGAGCAACCTCCGCAAGGAACGCACCGGCATCGAGGAGGTGCTGCGCCATCTCAACACCCTCCGCGATGCGTGGGCCACGATGCTGATGCAGCAGGGGAGCCTGATGGCGGCCGAACCCGCCCGCCCCGGGGCGGTGGCGGTCTCCAACGCCTGAAGGGCGCAGCATGGACCTCCCGGTACGCCCTGCGGATCTGGCCCGCGCCTGGCTCGAGCTGGCCGAGCAGGAGACCGAGGCCATCCAGCAGCAGGACTGGTCGCGCCTGGCGACCTGTCAACAGCGGATCAGCCAACTTCAGCAACGCTGGGACCAGTGGAACAACGGCGCGGGCCCATCGCCAGGCCCTCACAATGCCGAACCCCCGGACCCGGAACTGCAGCAACTCTTGATCGCGCTCATCGAGCGCGAGCGGTTCAACCAGGAACTCCTGCATCGCCAGCGCGCCGCGTTGGAAGCGGAATACGGGCAGTTGACGCGCGCCGCCTGGCACCTCCGCCGGCTCCAGCAGATCCGGCCCGCCCAGAACCTTGCCGGTTGGTCTCGGTTCTCCTGAAGCTCGAGCCGCCGCGCCTTTCTGAACCCTGGCACGCGCCGCACCGGCGGCCTGATCCTGATCGAGGCCCCTGGGGACCGTTTCCCAACGAGTCCCTGCGACCCGGGTTCCCAACCTCCAACTGGTTCGTTTCGTGCATGACTTTGATTCAGGCCTGTGCCTCGAACCTTTGGCCGCCACAGGCCTGTCCATGCCTGTCCGATGTGTCGGCTCCCTTCTTGGAACCCCCGGCGTACGACCAGTCCAGTGGGAGGAGGCGCCACGCCTTCAGCCCTTGCCTCGACGGCGCCGCAGGGGTGTTGCTCAAACGTGAGCCCGTTGCAAGCTCCAAGGCCGCCCTCTGACAGGTGCGAAACCGATCCCGTGAGGGCCATGCCTTTCATGTCCCTACCCTCCTTACCCGGGTCCGCACCGTAAACGTGCCCAAGCAGTCCGAAGGGACTCTTCTTGCTTCCGAAAGCTCTGAAAGGCTTTTGGCCGAGGGCCTTGGAGGTCTCCGGCCGCCTCCTGCGTTTTGCTTTCAGCGGGGTTCCGGCGCGCCGTTCGGCCGAGGTTGCCGGGGGCCATAAAGACGCAGACCGGATTCGGGCCTTTCGTCCGGTCGATTCCCGGGGCCATTTCCCGGCCTTCCCAATGCTCCCGAGGAGGCCGTCCGGAGGTGCGCATGCCGCGCGAAATGATTGCACGTCAGTCAGGAGCCGGCCATCTCAACCCCATCAGAATCCTTCACACAGGGCCCCGCGGCGTGGTGCCCCGGCGCTTTTTCGGTTTCGATCCCTCGGCGTGCGGCTTAAGCTGCTCGCACCGTATGGAACGTTTACCGGGCTTTCGAGATTTTTATCCGGATCCGGTGCCGTCCGGGGATGCGCTCGCCTGGAGCGCCGGGTTGCGCCAGCACATTCAGGCCACCTGGCGCCGCGTGGCGCAGCGGTACGGATTCGTGGAGTATGATGGACCGCCGTTGGAGCCGCTGGAGCTGTACACCCTCAAAAGCGGCGAGGAAATCGTCCAGCAATTGTACCATTTTGTCGACAAGGGCGATCGGGCGGTGGCGCTGCGCCCCGAGATGACGCCTACCCTGGCCCGGATGGTGGCCAGTCAGGAGCGGCACTACAAGAAGCCCCTCAAATGGTTCGCCATCCCGCAGTTGTTCCGCTACGAACGCCAGCAGAAAGGACGGCTCCGCGAACACTTTCAATTCAACGCCGACATTGTCGGCGAATCCGACCCCGCGGCGGATGCCGAGATCATCGCGCTGCTGGTGGACATCCTGCGGGCCTTTGGGCTCGGACCGGCCGACGTGGTCGTGCGGATCAGCAGCCGACAGGCCTGGCAGGCGTTTTATCGGCAGCAACTCGGTCGGACCGAAACCGATCCTGCCCATGAATACGCCTTCTATCAGGTGATCGACAAACTGGAGCGGACGCCAAGGGAAGAAACCTGCCGAAGGCTCCGGGAACTGGGCATTGCCTGGGAGCAGGTGGAGGCCTTTCTCCACCAGTGCAGCCCGACCGAGGAGCTGCAGGTGGTGCTGAACGAATTGCGAGATCGGGGGCTCCAGGATTTCGTGCAGCTCGATTACCGGGTCATCCGGGGCCTGGCGTATTACACGGGCGTGGTGTTCGAAGCCTTCGACTGCAAGGGCGAGTTTCGTGCCATCGCAGGCGGCGGGCGCTACGATCATTTGATTCACCTGGTCAGCGGTGGTCGCGTGGACCTCCCGGCCCTGGGATTCGGCATGGGCGACGTGGTATTGACAGAGCTGCTGAAGGCACGGGGCCTGGTACCCGCTCCGCAGCTCCGTTTGCACGTGTTTTGTCTGGTGGAAGAGCCCTCGCTCCGCCGCGAAGTATTGCAACTGGCCCAGCAGCTCCGAGACGCCGGTTGGGCGGTGGATCTTCCGCTTGGCCCGGAAAAGCCCGACAAACAGTTCAAACGCGCCCGCGATGCCGGCGCTCGTTTCACCGTTTCCCTCACGCGCGAAGCCGACGGGACCAAGGTCGCGATGGTGAAGGATCTGCAGAGGCGCGAGCAGATTCGATGTGCACCGATGGAGGTGCTGCGAAGGATCCAGGACGCCACCATGTCCTCCGGTGCCTGAGCATGAATGCCGCAGGGGAACTGATGGGGCTGACCGCGGCTCGACCGCGCACGCGCCGGGCTCTTTCCCCGGCTCGGGAAGTCTTGCAAGCGCCTGCCCTGGTGGTGTGGGCACTGGCCTTCGCCGGCTGCTCGCTGTGGCTGAGAGCGGAGTCGTTCTGGCCTGAATTCGATTTCCGGCGGTCCGAGACGGCCGCCGGCTGGCAAGCCCTCCACGACCTCGAACCGCTGCGCGTGACCGCAGAAGGGCTCGAAATGTCCATTATTGGACCCGACCCGTACTGTGTCGGTCCGCCTCTCCGTCTGCCCCGTGCTGTGACGCTGTGGCTGGAGATACGGCTGTGGTCGGAACAAGGGGGCACGGCCCAGGTGTTTTACTTTCGGCATCAGGCACGCGAGGAGGACTCGGTGCGCTTCGAGGTCCCGGCGGGCCGGTGGCACGACGTTCGGCTGCCGCTGCCGCCGCTGGAGGAGGGGACGCGCCTGCGTTTCGACCCGCCGGGTACCCGCGGGCGGTGTCTCGTGGCCCGCCTGGCCGTAACCGAGCGGGTCGTTCCCGCTTCCCCCGACTGGCCGCGGCCTCTGCCGCCTTCCGTCGGCGACGATGCCCTCGCGCTCCGGAGTGGCGCCCTGCGGCTGGTCCACGGCCGGGCCGGGCCCGGCCACTTCGAACTCTTCGTGGACGGCATCCGCATGGCCGTGGGCCACCCCCGTGCCCTGCTGGGCTATCAACAAGCAGGCCGGGTCCGATGGGTCCCCTTGGACGCTCCGCTGCAGGTGGCATTGCGAGACGAAACGATCGCGAGCCGGCCGGCATTCCGGCTGCGCACGGCCTGGCTCGATCCGGACGGCGCCCGGTGGGAACTCGAGCAGGCCTTTGTCGCCGCCGAGCCTGACGCGATCCGCGTGTCCATCCGCATCCGCGTCGACCGCGACCGGGACGTGTGGCACTTGCCGCTGCTCTGGCTGCTGCCCGGGTTCCAAACTTATGGCACGAACAAGGCGCAGGCCTTGTTCGCCGGCCTGGAATACCTGGAAAACGAACCCAGCAGTTCCACGGCCGATTTGAACCCGCCAGCTTCGAACCGTCAGGTGCCCGACTCGCTCAAGATCACCCTGCCCCTGATGGTGGTGGCCGCCGAGGGGCGTTACATCGGCCTGGCTTGGGAAAGGGCAGGGGATGCCGTGGCCGCGGCATTCGATTCGCCGGACCGGTTTTTCGAATCCGGCGCGCACTTGATGGGCTGGCTCTTCCCGGGCTCGGACGGGCGGTTGCGACCGGAATCCAGTCTGGTGCCGTATGCTCCGGTGCGACTCCCAGCAGGACAACCGGTCGAATTGCGGGGCTGGATTTTGGGCGGGCTTGGCGACACGGTTGTCCCCGCCGTGCAACAAACCCTCCGCTTGCTCGGCTGGCCGGCGCCTCCCGCGCCGGAGCTCGCTGCTCGCGATTACTACCGCCTGACTGCGCACGGCTGGCTGGAATCCAAAATCCGTGAGGGCGATCTGTACCGTCACGCCGTGTGGCCCGGATTCTCGCCCCAGCCGGCGGCAGACGCTGCCTGGACCATGCTCTGGCTGGCGGACCGTGTCGAAGACGACGAGCTGGCCCACCGACTCCGAGAGGCGGCGCAAGCAGCCATTGCGCGTGTGCCCATCCACACGCGGAACCTTTCCCAAATCGGCCACGTGCGGTACCCGCTGCCCGCGCTGGTGTTTGGCCACGTCCTCGAAAACGCGCGTTCGGTCTCGGAACAGGCCCGATCCCTCTTGCGAGCGTTTCGGCCCGACGGTTCCCTGATTTACGAGCCGCGCCCCGGAGGACCGGATTATGCAAGGACTCATTTCTCCCGTGAGGCCAACGGATACACAGCGGAGCGGGTGGCGAATCTTTTGGAAGCGGCCCTGTGGACAGGTGAACCGGATCTGATCGAGCAGGCCCTCACCAGGCTTCGGGCCATGGACAAGTTCCGCGGCACCGTCCCGCGAGGCGCGCAAACTTGGGAAATCCCGTTGCACACCCCGGACATTCTGGCCGCCGCGCACCTCGTCAAAGCCTACGTGTTGGGCTACGAACTCACGGGGAATCGGGAGTGGCTCGAGCAGGCGCGATATTGGGGCTGGACGGGCGTTCCCTTCGTGTATTTGACCCAGCCCACCCCGGGCCCTGTGGGCTTGTACGCCACCATTCCCGTGCTCGGGGCGACCGCCTGGGTGGGTCCGGTCTGGCTGGGTCGGCCCGTCCAGTGGTGTGGACTGGTCTATGCGGATTCCCTGGGGCAGTTGGCGGCGCATGATCCGGAGGGCCCCTGGCAACGGCTGGCCCGGGGGATCGCCTGGAGCGGCGTCCAGCAGACCTGGCCAGCCGGGGATCCGGAGCGACGCGGTCTGTTACCGGATTACTTCTTGCTGCGGGAGCAGCAGCGAGAAGGTCCGGCCATCAATCCGGCCACCGTGTTGCTGCCCGCCATGCGCGCCTGGGGCGAACCCCCTCCTTACACGCGCCTGGTCTTGCGCCGGGCCGGTTTGCGAATCCACGCGCCGGGAACCGTGCGCGTCGAGGCCGAGGAACCCAATCGGCTGGTTGCCGTCGTCGATCCCTGGCCGAAGCATCCGTGCTGGGTCCTGGTGAACGGCTGCGCCCGCCGACCTCAGGTGCAGCGAAATGGCAAGCCAGTGGAAATCGATGAGTCCGGAGATTACGAGCCGACCGGGGGACGAGTGGCCGTCCGGATTCATGGCGGAACGCGATTGGAACTGTCCCACTGGCGCTGAGCCGCCAAGGGCAGGGTTCGAGTCGGCGCGCTGCCCGTCCGAACCCCTTGGCGGATCGGTCGGCCGGTCCCAAGCTTGCCACCTCGCAGGTCGAGTGCCAACTTGGCCCGGGCTGTCCGTACATGGCTCGGATGCGGCCGCAAGGAGCCGGCCTCGGGCGTAGTGCGGCAGCGGCACCAACACATGAAGGCGCATTGGTTTTGGTTGTTCGTGGGCGGTGGTCTGGGCACCGTTCTGCGGTGGAGCGTTTCCGGTTGGGTGGCACAGCGGTTCGGCGAGGTTTTTCCCTGGGGCACGTTGGCGGTGAACGTCACGGGTTCGTTTCTGGTGGGCTTTCTGGCCGGCCTGATGGGGCCCGAAGGCCGCTGGTGGGCTGCGCCGGAAACCCGGCAGTTTCTCCTCTTCGGCGTGTGCGGCGGCTACACCACCTTTTCCTCTTTCAGCCTGCAGACCCTGAACTTGATGGAGGACGGCCAATGGGCTCTGGCCGGCGCCAATGTTCTTTTGTCCGTGGTGCTTTGCCTGACCGGCGTCTGGCTCGGACGGCACTTGGCGCTGTGGGTCCAGGCCCCCAAGGTTTGATGGCTTATGCATCTGCCCGAAGACGCTGTCTTGTTGCGGATCTTCATTGGCGAGAGCGACCGTTGGGAACATCAGCCGCTCTATGAAGCCATTGTTTTGAAGGCTCGGGAACTGCACCTGGCCGGCGCGACGGTGCTGCGCGGCCCGATGGGCTTCGGCAAATCGAGTCGGCTGCACACGGCCAAGATCCTCCGGCTTTCAATGGACCTGCCGGTGGTTATCGAGATCGTGGACACCGAGGCCAAGATCCAGGCATTCCTGCCCGAACTGGATCGCATGATGCAGGGGGGCTTGGTGACCCTGGAACGGGTCAAAGTCATACATTACCGCGCAGGTCAACGCGCGGCAGCCGAGGCTTCGTAGCCATCCGGATTGAAACAACCGCGATGCCGGAGGCAGCGGCACCACGCGAGCATGGATTTGCAGGCTATCTTCAGGAAGGGGCGACGGCCGAAACAGTCCATGGATATGCAAACCGCGATACGTTCGCCCAGACCCAGCCGGGCTGCCGCCCGCCTTTCCATCGGTTTGGTTCTTTGCCTGATGGGGACCGGCCTTGCAGCGCAGCCCCGTCTGCAAGTGTTTGCCGGGGCAGCGGCCAAGCCCGCATTGGAGGAATTGGCCCGCCTGTATGAACGCCGCACAGGCACCGGGGTCGCGTTGGTTTTGGGCGGTTCGGGCCCCGTGCTGACCCAGATGCGCCTGGCCCGAAGCGGTGATCTCTATCTCCCCGGTTCGTCGGATTACATGGCCCGGGCACGACGCGAGGGCCTGGTTCTGCCGGAAACGGAACGCCCGGTCGCATGGCTGGTTCCGACGTTGACCGTGCCGCACGACAACCCGGCCCGGGTTCGCACCCTGCGGGACTTGTTGCGCCCCGGCCTGCGGGTGTTGCTGGCCAATCCCGAGACTGTTTGCCTCGGGGCTTATGCCGTCGAGATTTTCGAGCATGCCTTCACCCCGGACGAACGCGCCGTGCTGCGGCGCAACCTCGTCAACTACACCGACTCCTGCGAGCGCACGGCGGCCGTGGTGGCCATGAAACAGGCGGACGTGACCGTGGGCTGGCACGTGTTTGCGCACTGGTATCCGGACCGTCTGACCACTGTGCGACTCCCGCCCGAGCAGGTGTTGCGCATAGGATATCTTCCCGTGGCCGTCAGCCGGTTCACGCAAAACCGCGCGGCGGCCGAGCGGTTCCTCGACTTCGTCACAGGCCCCGAGGGGCGCGCCGTGTTTGCGCGCCATGGTTACTTCGAAAGTCCGGAGGCGGCCCTGCAATGGCTGGGGGCCCAACGTCCTGTGGGGGGAGAATACGAAGTGCCCCGATCCTGGCTGATGCCATGAGCCGCGCAGCCACCCCTGCGAACCCGCGAGCGGCACCGAGACGCACTCGCTCCCCGAGCGTGCGATTCCGTGCGAGTATCCTGGCCGCTTACGCAGTCCTGGGCGTGTATGGAGGCTTGATCCTGGCCACGTTGTGGTTTCTGGATCCGGGGGCGTTGACCTCCGTGTTGCGGTCCGAGCGCACCTGGTTTTCGGTCCGCTTGTCTTTGGGGGCGGCCACGGTGGCGGCCAGCCTTGCCGTCCTGTGCGCCCTGCCGGCCGCGTATGCATTGTCCCGGCACCGGTTCGCCGGGCGGGCCTGGGTGGACGCCATCCTGGAGCTGCCCATGATCGTGTCGCCTGCCGCCCTCGGGGCCATGTTGCTGATGTTTTTCAGTCAGCCGTTGGGGCAATGGATCCAGACCCACCTCATGTCGTTTGTGTTCACCGTGGCAGGCGTCATGCTCGCCCAGTTCGTCACCGTGTTGGGGGTGGCGGTGCGTCTTGTCAAAACCGCATTCGACGAAGTGCCCATGGAACTGGAGACGGTGGCGCGCACCCTGGGCGCCGGCCCACAACGCGTCTTTTGGACCATCACCTTTCCGCTGGCGCGACGCGGCGTGTTGGCGGCGTTTGTCCTGGCCTGGGCCAAAGCCCTCGGTGAGTTCGGCGCCACCATCATGCTGGCGGGAACCATGGCCATGCGCACGGAAACCCTGCCCATCGCCATTTACCTGCGTTTGTCGGCGGCCGACCTGGCGGGGGCGGCGGCCTTGATCGTCTTCCTGCTGGTGTTGGGAATCAGCGCTCTGGCGCTCACCCGCCGGTTGCTCGGCAGAGGCGCCCATGCTTGAAGTAGAACGGTTGAGCGCACAGGTCGGCAGCTTCCGGCTCCGGGACGTTTCCCTGACCGTCGCAACCGGCGAATGCCATGCCGTGCTGGGACCTTCGGGTTCCGGAAAGACCACCTTGCTTCATGCGATCCTGGGCGTCTGCATTCCCGACGAAGGCCGCATTTGCGTGGGCGGTCACGACGTCACGCACTGGCCCCTTG
>JAOADM010000134.1 GCA_026417315.1 Limisphaera sp. | reverse complement strand
GCTCTGGGGGAGGGTCGGCGTTGGCAGCATCAGGCCCATGATCACGTGCTCCGGGAAGAGGAACGCGAGAGGGACGCGTTTGCCAGGACGTGTTTTTACATTTTGGAAAACCCGGTTCGGGCCGGGTTGGTCTCGTCGGCTGGGGAGTGGCCGTACAGTGGAGCGGTGGTGCCCGGATATCCGTGGTTGCATCCGTTGGGGCAGGGGTATTGGGAGCGGTTCTGGAAGCTGTATGCGGCAATGCGCCAGGCGGAGCCGCCACCGCCCGCCCTGCCGGTGTTGAGGGAGTCCCCCACCTCGTAGCCGCCGCCGTGAGGCGGCGGACCAAACCATCTTGGGTAGCCGCCGTCGTCAGACGGCGGACAAAACCAGTAGCCACCGCAGTCCCGCGGTGGACCATTGCGCCGACCCCCGACCTTCCTACGGCCCAGCAAGCGGCCCCGGATCGTCGCGGGAGAAACGGTCCGCCGATTCCCATCGGCGGCTACGAGGAATGGTAGCCGCCGCCGTCAGGCGGCGGACAAGCTGGCTTGCCCCCGCAGTCATGCGATCCATCACGAGCTGCTCTGCCGGCTTTCAGTGGCCCCTTGGGTGGGATCGATTATCCGCCGGCTTCCGCCGGCGGCTACTAGCTCGAACTTGGTAGCCGCCGCCGTGAGGCGGCGGACCAAGACCATCTTCCGTAGCCGCCGTCGTCAGACGGCGGACAAAACCAGTAGCCACCGCGGCCCGCGGTGGACCATTGCACCGACCCCCGACCTTCCCACGGCTCAACAAGCGGCCCCGGATCATCGCGGGAGAAACGGTCCGCCGATTCCCATCGTCGGCTACGAGAAATGGTAGCCGCCGCCGTGAGGCGGCGGACAAGCTGGCTTGCCCCCGCAGCCAGGCGATCCACCACGAGCTGCTCTGCGGGCTTTCGCCGGCGCCTTGGGTGGGATCGATTATCCGCCGACTTCCGTCGGCGGCTACAGGAGAGACTATCCGCCGGCTTCCGCCGGCGGCTACAGGAGAGACTATCCACCGACTCCCGTTGGTGGCTACGGGCGGAGGTAGCCGCCGTCGTCAGGCGGCGGACAAAACCAGTAGCCACCGCAATCCCGCGGTGGACCATTGCACCGACCCCCGACCTTCCTACGGCCCAGCAAGCGGCCCCGGATCATCGCGGGGGAAGCGGTCCGCCGATTCCCATCGGCGGCTACGAGAAATGGTAGCCGCCGCTGTGAGGCGGCGGACAAGCTGGCTTGCCCCCGCAGCCAGGCGATCCACCACGAGCTGCTCTGCCGGCTTTCACTGGCGCCTTGGGTGGGATCGGTTATCCGCCGACTTCCGTCGGCGGCTACGGGTGGGAATGGTAGCCACCGCCCCCGGCGGCAAAGCCTGAAGCTACGGATCATCGTGGGGCAGACGATCTGCTCATTCCCCTCGGCGGCTGCGGGGGATGATCGGCATCCACGCCCGCGTCCCGAGTCGGCCTTGCCGCTCCAAAGGTTTTCAGAAAAGATTGCGGGTGCGCCGGTCTGCAGGGCCAACTGCCAGGGCGACCCATGGGGTTCGGCCCGCCCGGGTGCCGCTGAACTTTGTTCCAAGCGGGAAGCCATGAGCATCTTTGAGCTTCATTCGGCGGTCCTCGAGGAATACGCCGACTTCGTCCGGTCGTTCCTGCTGATTGCCGACGAACGGGCACGGGCCTTCGTGGACCAGGCCATCGATCAGCAATCCCAGTTGTGGCCGGATTTCCTGCTGCAGGTCAGCCCGGCTTATGCCCCGGGTTGCACCGTGGACGAGTTGGCCGACCAGGGATGCATCGCCCCGGAAACCGCCCGGATCTTTCGCACCCGGGAGGGCAAACCGTTCCGATTGTACAAGCACCAGGAACAGGCCATTCGAAGGGCCCTGGCCGGAGAGAGCTTCGTGGTCACCAGCGGCACGGGCTCGGGCAAGAGCCTCTGTTATTTCCTGCCCATCGTGGATGACCTGATTCGCCGGCCGCCGGCCGAGGAACGGGTCAAGGCCCTGATCGTGTACCCGATGAACGCCCTGGTGAATTCGCAGTGCCAGGCGCTGACAGACCTGGCGCGGTCTTATGAGGCCCGCACGGGCCGGCCGTTTCCCGTCACGTTCGCGCGTTACACGGGGGAAACCGGGCAAGAGGATCGTCAACCCCTGCAGCAGCGACCGCCGCAGATCCTGCTCACCAATTACGTCATGGCGGAGTTGCTGTTGGTGCGGCCCGAGGACCAGCGGTTTCTGGAGCGGATAACGCAGGAGCGGCGCGGTACGGCCGACGGGTTGCGGTTCCTGGTGTTCGACGAGCTTCACACCTACCGGGGCCGACAGGGAGCCGATGTCGCCATGCTGGTGCGGCGATTGAAACAACGCTGCGCCGGGCCGCGGTTGGTGCACATCGGTACTTCGGCCACCATGGTGGCCGATCGCAACGCCACGGCCGTGCAGCGTCGCGAGGCGGTGGCCGCTTTCGCGGGTCGATTCTTTGGGGTGCCCTTGGGTGCCGAGCACGTCGTGGAGGAGGTGCTCGAGCCGTTCACGGTCGGGGGCCCGCCCCCCGTGGAGGAGCTGCGGACCGCGGTGTACTCGGAAGTGCCGGCGGAACGACCGGCCTTCCGGGCCCACCCGCTGGCGCGGTGGACAGAACATGCCCTGGGCCTGGAGCGCGATGCCGACGGCGCCTTGCGCCGGCGCGTGCCCCGGCCGTTGCGAGAAGCCGCGAGGGAACTGGCGGCGCTGACCGGCGCCCCGTCCGATCTGTGTGAAAAGCGGATCCGCGAGGTGTTGGAGCGGGGCGCAGCGTTGGGCCGCGGGGAGGATGGCCAGGCATTTGCCTTCAAGCTCCACCAGTTCCTGGGCCAGGGCCGAGCTCTCTTTGCCACCTTGGAGGCTCGACAGCAGCGGCAGTTCTCCCTGGAGGGACAGGTGAAGAGCAGCGGCGGAAAGCTGTGGGCGCCGCTGAAGTTTTGCCGGGAGTGCGGTCAGGATTACTACCACGTGATCCGGGAAGCCGACCGGTTCGAGCCGCATCCCCTGGGGGGTGACTCCGACCAGGAAGAGTCGCAGGAAAACGGCTACCTGATGCTCGCCAGCCCGGACAACGACTGGAGTGAAGAGTGGATCCCCGAGGAATGGTATGATGCCCGCGGCCAATTGACGAGAACGTGGCGCGACCGCGTCCCCAAGCCGGTATGGGTCGGGCCCGATGGTTCGTGCTTTGAGCTGGAGCGGCCGGGCACGGTCAAAATGTGGTGGCAACCGGCTCCCTTTACCCTTTGCCTGAGCTGCGGCGCCTTCTACACCCACCGGGAACGGGAGTTCACCAAACTGGCCACCCTGTCGAGCGAGGCACGTTCCAGCGCCACCACCGTCCTGGCGGTGGCCCTGCTGCGGCACGCCCGGCGCACCGGTGCCGTTCGCAGCAAGCTGTTGACCTTCACGGACAACCGACAGGATGCCTCGCTTCAGGCGGGCCATTTCAATGATTTCGTGCAACTGGCCGTGCTGCGCTCTGCGGTGGTCCGTGCCCTTCGGGACCAGTCGCCCCTGGATCACGCCACCGTGGCCGACGCCGTCGTTCGATGTTGCGGGTTGCAATTGGCCGATATTGCGCAACATCCGGGGCTGGACCCCGGATCGGAAGCGGCCCGCGCCGTGTGGCGGGCGTTTACGGAGCTGACCGAGTACCGGCTGTATGAGGACCTCCGCCGGGGCTGGCGCGTGGTCCAGCCGAATTTGGAACATCTTGGTCTGCTGCGGATCGAGTACCGGGGCCTCGCTGCTGTTTGTCAGGACGGGACGGCTTGGGCGTGGGATCGCCGGTTGAGCGGCTGGACTCCGGAGCAACGTCGAGAGCTCCTCCAGGCGGTCCTCGATCATTTTCGGCGCAAACTCGCCATTGACGCCCGTGTGCTGCGCGAGAGCGATCAAGAGCCGTTGCGGCGTCGCGCGCTCCAGCACCTCAACGAATTCTGGGGGCTCGACCCCGAGGTCAACGAGTTGCGCACCGCCACCTGGTTCGTACGCCGCGGCGCCTCGGAGCGACCCGTGAAGGGGTTCGGCCTGAGCCCGCGCAGCGCCCTGGGCCGATTCCTGCGCGATCGTCTGGAGCTGACCGAAGACGCCTACGGGGGCTTTCTCGACCGTTTGCTGGATCTTTTGGTGCGGCAGGGATTCCTCACTCGGTTGGAGCCGATCGGCGATCATCAGCGCTATCAGCTCAATGCAGGCTGCCTGCTCTGGTGCCGGGGCGACGGCTCGGCTGCTCCGCCCGATCCCATCTACGCGCGCCGGGCCGCCGGCGCCGGCTATGCCTCTGCCCCGCGGCCCCCGAATGCCTTTTTCCAGCGCTTCTATCAGGAGGACGCCGCGACCCTGGCCGCCCTGGAAGCCCGCGAGCACACGGCCCAGGTCGTCCAACCCCAGGAGCGCCAGCGACGGGAGCGCCGCTTCCGATGGGATGCCCACGACGCCGCTACCGCCGCGACGTTGGAGCGTCCCCTGCCGTATCTGGTCTGCTCACCCACCATGGAACTGGGGATCGACATCGCCGACCTCGATCTGGTCCATTTGCGCAATGTACCCCCCACGCCGGCCAATTACGCCCAACGCAGCGGGCGCGCGGGCCGTCAGGGCCAGCCCGGTCTGGTGCTGACCTATTGCGGCGCGCTCAACAGCCATGACCAGTACTTTTTCCGGCGTCCCCACGAAATGGTCGCCGGAAGCGTGCGTCCCCCCCGCCTGGACTTGGCTCAGGAAAGCTTCCTGCGCGCGCACATCCATGCCATGTGGCTCGCGCAGGTTCGCCTCCCTCTGGGAAACTCGATCGAGACCGTCATCGACCTCGATCAGCAGGAACTTCCCCTGCGAGAAGAGGTGCGCAACCAGCTCGAACTGTCCGAACCGGCCCGACGCGAGTTGATCGAAGCCGTCGAGCATGTTCTGCAACCCGACCGCGACCTCTTGCAGACGGCGCCGTGGTTTAGCCCGGAATGGATCCAGCAGGTGGTCCGGGATGCCCCCCGCCGCTTCGACGAAGCCTTCGACCGGTGGCGCGAACTCTACCGGGCCTGTACGCGCCAGATGGAAGAGGCTCAGGCAAATCTGCGGCGAGCGCGCCGGGCCGACGAACAACGTGAGGCGCAACTGCGGCAAAACGAAGCCCTGCAGCAGCGAAACCTCCTGCTCCAAGTGGACGTTACCCGGGAGGAGAGTGACTTTTACCCGTACCGCTACCTCGCCACGGAAGGTTTCCTGCCCGGGTACAACTTCCCCGCGCTCCCCGTCCGCGCCTGGGTGCCCCGCGGAGACGGCGAATTCATCGCGCGCCCCAGGTTCCTCGCCATCCGCGAGTTTGCCCCGGGAAACATTCTCTACCACGAAGGCGCCAAATGGGAGGTGCAGGGCTTTCTGGCGCCCCCCGGCGGACTACAGACTCGTCAACAACGGAGAAAACTCTGTCGCCTTTGCGGCGCGTTCGGGGATGCGTCGCTCGACGTCTGCCCGGTCTGCAACCAGCTCTGGAACGCCGGGAACAGCGAGCTCGTCTCGCTCCTGGACATGCCCAATGTCAAAACCCGCCGACGCGAGCGCATCACCTCCGAGGAGGAGGAACGCCGCCGCCGAGGATACCGGCTCGAGACTTTTTACCAATTTGCTCCGGGACCCCAGGGTCCGCGCATGCAGAAGGCCGACGTGTTCGCCGATGGCAATCGTATCCTGCACCTCGTCTACGGCCCGGCTGCGACGCTGATGCGCGTCAACCACGGTTGGCGAGCTCGAAGTCCCTGGGGATTTCTGGTGGACCTGGACAGGGGAGAAATCCTCACGAACGAGGAGGCGACCACCCCCGGTCCCCGTCGCTCTGCCGCGCGGCTTCGACTGTCCGTGCAGGCCAATCACAACCTCCTGCTCCTCCAATGGGCCGACGAGCGCGTCCGCAGCGATCGTGTCCGGCAGACCACCCTGCAGTATGCCCTGCAACGCGGTCTGGAGCTGGCCTTCGAGCTTGAAGAAACGGAGGTTGCAGCTGAACGCGTGGGACAGGGCGAGCACCAGGCAATCCTTTTTTGGGAGCAAACGGAGGGCGGGAACGGAGTTTTGAGACGCCTCGTGGAAGAGGGGGACGCCATCGCCCTGGTGGCCCGAGAAGCCCTGCAGCGATGCCACTTCGGACCCAAGGGAGAAGACCTCAAGCCGCAATGCGAAGCCGCCTGCTACGAATGCCTGCTCAGTTTCAGCAACCAGTCCGAGGCCATTTGGCTGGACCGAAAGCGCATTCGGGAGCTGCTGCAGCAACTGGCAGCCGGTCGAACCGCCCCTTGGACAGGGTCTCGCGATCGCGCCGCCCATCTGCAGTGGCTGCAATTGCTCACGGACCCGCGCTCCGGGCTGGAGCGACGCTTCCTGCAGGCATTGGAGGAAGGCCACTATCGGCTGCCGGATGAAGCGCAAAAAAGCCTCCAAGACCCGGCCATGGTTGTGGACTTCTTTTACGCCCCGAACGTCTGCGTGTTTTGCGATGGAGCCGTGCACGACCAGCCCGCCCAGGACGCCAGGGATCGGGAGCAGCGCGAAGAACTGCTGCGCCGGGGTTATCGGGTCGTCGTCATTCGGTACGACCGAGACTTGAAACGTCAGTTGGAGGAACACCCGGATGTCTTCGGGCCCGGGAGCCGGCCCGGTTCGGGGTAGGCGTTTCCCACCACTCCATTGGGCCCACACGGTCCGGTCCAGGTTTGCACTGCCGCCGGCAGGCGGCAGACCAAAACCATCCTCCGTACCCGCCGTCGTCAGACGGCGGACAAAACCAGTCCAGTAGCCACCGCAGTCCCGCGGTGGACAAGGCTTTCACCCCCGCGGTCACGCGCTGGGTTCTTGAATTGGTCCGCCGGCTCCCGCCGGCGGCTACGAGGTCCGAATGGTAGCCGCCGCCGGCAGGCGGCGGACAAGCTCCCCAATCCGGCGAGCCATCGGCCAACCTCGTAGCCACCGCGGTAACGCGGTGGATCACGACTTGATCCGCCGGCTCCCGCCGGCGGCTACGAGGGCGAACTGGTAGCCGCCGCCGTCAGGCGGCGGATCATGCGGCAAGGAATCTTGGTTGGGCCACCATCCTTCGGCCACTCATGGGATCCGGGGAGTCTGCTCCCAGGGGCGCCATGCCACCTGAAAGGCGCCCTGCGCCTCGTTCAGGTGAAAATGATCTGCGCGCCGGCGGAGCGCTCGTAAAACTCGCCCACCGTCAGCACCTTCTCCACCTGCGGACAAAAGTCCTCGGGTCGAAGATGGAACATCTCCACCGTGGCCTTGCAGGCGAAGATGTGCCCGCCGGCTTCGTGAATCATCTGCAGGAATTCCGACACGGGCGGGATGTCGAGTTTTTCCATCTCCTTCTTCATCATGGCGGTGGCGAGGGCGGACATGCCGGGCAGGGCCCCCAACAGCGTGGGCAGCGGGACACCCTTGGCGTGCGGCACGCGCAGGGCCGGGTTGCCCACGGTGGCAATGCGCAGCTTGTCCTGAAAGCCTTTGAGCACCGCGTACAGCCCGAAGAAGGTGAAGAACAAATCCGCTTCGATGCCCTCCATCCGGGCGCCGTTGGCCAGGATGAGACCCGGATACACTCCGTCGAGCGTACCGCGGGAGACAATGATCGAGACCTTGCGGGGACGGTCCGGAGTCGAGTTCATAACGCCTCACATGGATTGCGGGGTTCCGCCACGGGGTTCAGACGCAACTGGTCGGTTTGGGCAAACCGGCGATGCGGGCGGCCTTCTTGATGGGGCCGTCCGGGAACAGCGTGTAAAGGTCCTTGGTGGCAAAGCCGCCGACCTTGTTGAGGCGACGCATTCCGGGCACGGTGCCGCGTTCCTGGAAGTCGCGTCGCATGAACTCCAGGACCTTCCAATGCGCGTCGGTCAGTTCCAGGCCCAGGTCGCGCGCCAGGGCCCGGGCGATGTCCGGATTCCATTGCGAGGGGTTGGTCAGGTACCCCTCCTCGTCCACGGTGACGGTGTGACCAGCGATGGTTGTCTCGGGCATAAGCGGGTGTCTCTTGCAGGTTGGTGTTGAGCGGGTTCAGCCGGCCATTTCCGGTTTGAGTGCGCCGGCGGGGATTTGTTTGCCCGCCAGCGACATTTGGTGACGCACAAACGGGATCGGCCGGCCCGGCAGCAACAGGTGCCAGTACATCCACAGGAAGGCCATCTTGCCCCAGTGATTCAGTCGGGATTCGCCCAGCAGCCGCAGCGGACCGAGGTGCGGCAGCGGGAATCGGCCGGGCACGGGCTCCAGGTTGTAATTGAAGTCCAGCAGGATGGCCTTGTGAAAGCCGGTCTCGACGAAGCAGTTGGCGTGGCCGTCGAAGCGGGCGGGCAAGGGTTGATGGCGCGTGAAGGCCAGCAGGTTCTCCGTCAGCACCTCGGCTTCGAAATGGGCCACGGAACCGGCTTTGGAAGTGGGCAGGTCGGTGGCGTCGCCGAGCACGAAGATGTTGTCGTGGCCCCGCGCCTGCAGCGTGTGCCGGTCCGTGGGCACAAAGTTCATCTCGTCGCCGAGTCCGGACCGCTCGATGACCTCGGCCCCGAAATTCGGGGGCACGGTCACCAGCAGGTCGTAGGGCACTTCGCGGTCGTCCCAGGCGACCAGCCGATGGCGTTCGTTGTCCACGCGGGCCACGGCAAAGTCGGTGACCACCTGGATGCGTTTGCGTTCGAGCAAATCGCCCAGCACCCGCGAGGCGACGGGCTTCGTGAAGGCACCGGACAACGGCGTCACGTACACCAGCTCGGTGCGATCGCGCAGCCCCTGCGTTTGCAGCCACCAGTCCGCCAGAAAGACGAACTCCAGCGGCGCCACCGGGCATTTGATGGGCATTTCGCTGACATGCACGACGAGACGGCCACCCCGCCACTGGCGCAGGTGCTCCGTCAACCGACGCGCTCCATCGAAAGTGTAAAACTCGAAAACGCGTCGGCCCCAGTCATCGCCGAGCATGCCCTCGACCTGCCCGGGGACGGGATGGGTGCCCGTGGCGACGATGAGAACGTCGTAGGGCAGAGTGCGTCCGTCGCCCAACACCACGCGATTGTTCTCGGGTTCGATGCGTTCCGCACGGGCCTCGACATACTCCACCCCGGACGGCATGAACCGGCGTTTGGGTCGGATGATGTCTTCCGGCTCGTAGATGCCGAAGGGCAGAAAGAGGAAGCCGGGCTGGTAAAAGTGTGTGGGATGCTCGTCCACGACACGAATCCGCCACTGGACCGGATCCAATCGGCGTCGCATCCGATTGGCCATGATCGTCCCAGCGGTACCTGCACCCAGGATCAGTAGCTCTTTCATACGTCCACCCGAACCGACCCGGCAGGGTGGGAAAGGTTACAAAGCGGCGAACGCCAGGCTGAAACGGGGCCCCTTCAAGATCCGCTTCGGACCCGACCGCAGCCGCGTGCCGCGCCCGGCCGGGCGGGGGGCAACGCAAAAGGCAGCTTGGGTTTGCTCGCCTGCCGTGACGGCGGCTTCCCGTTTGCAGAAGAGGTGGGAAGAGACCGCCCCGAGGACCATGGACAGCCGCCCGAGAAAAAGCCCCCGGAGCCCGCAGAACACGCGGAAGAGAAAAGCTCACAGATCACACAGAACACGCAGAATCCACCAAATAACCGCCGACGGAAGTCGGCGAAACCCAACCCGGCAGCCGCCGATGAGAATCGGTGGATTGCCCCGTGGTCCACCGCGTTCCCGCGGTGGCTACCATTTCGACCCCGTAGCCGCCGGCGGAAGCCGGCGGAATCCAATCCCGTAGCCGCCGATGGAAATCGGCGGACCTGGAAAAAGTATGGTAGCCACCGACGGGAGTCGGTGGACCGACTCGTGAATCACCGCCCCGTTACGAGATGCCCATGGAGCAGTCAGGCATTTCTCGCATCCCGGGTCGGCCGCATGAGGGAAGGCGGCAGACGGGCCGCTCCTCGGTGACTGGCCTTCTCATGATCCGCCGCCTTACGGCGGCGGCTACCATTCTCGTAGCCGCCGATGGAAATCGGCGGATCACCC
>JAOADM010000133.1 GCA_026417315.1 Limisphaera sp. | reverse complement strand
GAAGGAAAGCCATGAGCGGCAACAACCCGAGGCGATTCTTCCGGAAGAGTACACCGTGCGGGGGATCTTCGACGCCGGGTATTACGAGTTCAACGCCAACGTGGTGGTGACCGGTTTGGAAGATGCGCAGGAGTTGTTCGACCTGGCCGGCGACGATGCGGTGCACGGCCTCATGGTGGCGCTGCACGATCCCCTGCAGCCCCAGACCGCCGCGCGCACCCTGCGGCTCCAACTGGGGCCGGAATACGTGGTGACCACCTGGATGGAAGACAGTCCCCTCATGCTGGCCGTCCTGGTGGAGAAGAACGTGATGCTCTACATCTTGTTTTTCATCGTGATTGTGGCGGCCTTCGGGATCACCTGCACGCTCATCACCTTCGTGGTAATGAAGACGCGCGAGATCGGAGTGCTCAAGGCGCTGGGCGCCACCCACCGCCAGGTGTTGTGGGTGTTCCTGGGCCAAAGCCTGATCGTCAGCATCGGTGGCGTGGCCGCCGGCGTCGGTCTCGGACTGACCGCCATCGCTTACCGGAATGAATTCCTCGCCTTCCTGCGCCGGGCCACCGGGTTCGAGTTGTTCCCCGCCTCCATCTACGGCTTCGATCAACTGCCCGCCCTGGTCCTGCCGCGGGATGTGGCCATCATCTGCGGCGGCTCGCTTTTGATTTGTCTGCTAGCGGCCGCGTTTCCCGCGCGGCACGCCAGCCGGCTCAACCCCGTGGAAGCCCTGCGCCATGAGTGAGTTGTTGTCCGGGCCGAATCCCACCGGGCGGTCTTCCGCTTCCCTGGAGACCGGCCCGGGGGCCGTGGAGACCCCCGCGGCGGCGCCCACGGCGGAGCCACCGATCCTTCGGGCCCGCGGCCTGGTCAAACGATATCGGATGGGCCGCCGCCTCTTGGAAGTCTTGCGGGGCGTGGATCTCGTCGTACCGCGAGGGGCGTTCCTCGCGCTTCGTGGGGCCTCGGGCGCCGGCAAAAGCACCCTCCTGCACCTGCTGGGGGGGCTGGATGTGCCGGATGCGGGCGAGATCTGGTTTCAGGGACAGAACCTGGCTGCGCTTCCGGAGACGGCCCTGACCCGCCTGCGGAATCGGCACATCGGGTTTGTGTTTCAAGCGTACCATCTCCTCCCGGAATTGGATGCTTTGGAGAACGTCTGTTTGCCGGCGCGCATCGCGCGGCTCGATGCCGCCACGGCCGTCCGTCGCGGCCGCGAACTGCTGGCGCGCGTGGGCCTGGCCGACCGCATGGAACACAAACCGACGGAACTCTCCGGGGGCGAACAACAGCGGGTGGCCATTGCCCGGGCCCTGATCAACGAGCCCGACCTGATTCTGGCCGACGAGCCCACGGGCAACCTCGATTCGCACACCGGCGAGGAGATCCTGCGCCTGTTGATGGAAATCCGGCGCGAACGTCAGGTCACGCTGGTCATGGCGACCCACGACCACCGCGTCGCGGCGCATGCACCGATGATCGTGGATCTGGTGGATGGGCAAATCCACAAGCCCGGTGCGATGCCCTCGGCGCCGGCTTGAGCCTGTGGGGCCCTGATCCGATGAACCTCGCCCCTGTCCATCACCCGGATTACTGGGAAAGCCGCTATCAGTGCGGGGATACCCGCTGGGACAAAGGCGAGCCCGCTCCCGGTTTGGTGGATTTCCTGCGAGCGCATCCCGAGCTGCCCCGGGGCACGGTACTTGTCCCCGGCTGCGGCACGGGCCACGACGTAGTGGCCTGGGCACGGGCCGGTTTCGACGTCGTGGGCATGGACTTTGCCCCCTCGGCAGTGGCTCGCGCGCAACAACGCCTGGCCGGAGCCGGGTTGCCCGGAGAGATCTGGCTCGGTGATTTTTTGCGCGATCCGCCCCGGCGAGTGTTCGACTGGATCTTCGAGCATAATACGCTTTACTGTGCAATCGCGCCTGCAGACCGGGCCCTTTACCTCGAAGCGGTGTTGCGCTGGCTGTCGCCCGCCGGACAGTTGCTGGCTATTCACTACCTCATCCCGGACGCCGGCCCTGAACCGCCCTTTGGCACCACGCGCGAGGAGGTCGTGGATCGTTTCGGGCCGCATTTCGAACTCGTGGCGGACTGGGTGCCGCGGTCCTACCCCAACCGGGTCGGCCTCGAGCGGATGTTTTGGTGGCGACGAAAGCCGTGAGCGGGAGGAGCTCTCGCTCCCGACTCTGGCGCAATCCCCTCCCCGCACCACACCGCCGGGAGCGCGCCCAAGGCCGGCTGCGAACGAATCCGCGCGAGGCAAGGGCAAACGGTCCCCGGACAAGCCGGCGTCGGAGCGTCCCCACGGCTTCGGACACCGGCGAGTTTTCATCGGGCCCACCGGCCCGGGGGAGCAAGACACGCAGTTTACCGGAGGCGCACATCCATCCATGAGTCCGGCAGGGCCTGGTCGGCAACGTTCGACCCGACGCACCGGGGGCCGACTCCACGGTCGTGAAGGGGGCAGTCCGGGAGTCACCGGACTGCCGAGGCGGGGGAAGTGGGGATCGCGAGGGAAAACCCGCGCCCGAGCGATCCGCTGCGCGGGCCGCACCACGTGTTCTTCCGCGGCTTGGACCCCGCCCACAAGACCGTTCCGAGGTTGACGCGATCAGGTTGTGACCGCAGCGATGAGCCGCGACTTCTCCAGGGCCACGTGCCATGGCCCCGGGCCGAGGACGCAGCGAGGGAGAGCGGGCCCCGTGCCCCCGGGAAGCCGGAGCCGGTGCCGCGTTGCAGACGGATTTGTGGGCCGGTCCTGTTTGCGGCCGGGCACGGCTCACTCCGGCGTTGCGGGCGGGGCGGGGCCGTCGTTTATTGGGCCGGCAACGGATCGGGTCTCATGGAAGCGCATTGGGAAGAATCTGGCAGTCCGCACGAGAAGGCGTTGAGGATCAATCTCGATGCCCGATGGTACGGCACGTTTGCCGAGATCGGCGCGGGTCAGGAGGTGGCGCGCTGGTTCTTTCGCGTGGGCGGGGCCTCCGGCACGGTGGCCAAGACCATCTCGGCCTATGACATGGCGGTGAGCGACGCCCTGTACGGGCCGGCCGAACGATACGTCAGTCGCCAGCGTCTGCAGGCGATGCTGAATTACGAGTTCGATCTGGTCGTGCAACGCCTGGACCCGATCAAAGGGGCCGACCGCAACTTCTTTGCCTTTGCCGACACGGTGGCAACGCGGAGTTATTCGCGGCCAGAGGATGGTCACGGCTGGATGGGCATTCGCTTCCAGCACGCGCCGCGGCAGCCGCCGTCCGACCTCCTGATCCACGTCCGTCTGTTGGACAAGGAACCGGTGCGCCAACAGGAGGCCCTGGGGATTCTCGGCGTGAATTTGTTGTACGGAGCGTTCTACCTGCGGGAGCAGCCCGACCGGCTCATTCACTCACTGCTCGACCATTTGACGTGGGAGCGGATCGAGGTGGACCTCATCCATTTCTCGGGTCCGGCCTTTCGCCACGTGGACAACCGGTTGATGGCCCTGCAACTGGTGGAACAGGACCTGACCGAGGCGGCCATGTTCACCGCCGCGGGCGAACCGGTGCAGTGGGCCGAGGTCCTGTACAAACGGCCGGTCCTGGTGCAGCGGGGCAGCTTCCGCCCCTACACCAACGCCGCCCTGGATGTGTTGGAACGGGCCTACGACCAGTTCGTCCGGGAACCGGAGCTGGCCGGCCAGACGCCGGTGGTGTTGCTGGAAATGACGCTCCGCCATCTGACCACCGGCGATGCCGTGGATCATCGCGATTTTTTGCAGCGTGCCGAGATGTTGCGGGCGCTGGGGAAGCCGGTGCTGATCTCCAACTTTCGGCGGTTCCATCGACTGGCCTGGTACCTGAGTCGTTATACAAACCGCCCCATCGGGCTGGCGCTGGGCGCCTCCAAGCTGTTCGAGATCTTTGACGAAAGCTTCTACAACAACGCCGAGGGCGGGTTGCTCGGCGGGCTGGGTCAATTGTTCAAGAACCCGGGCCGACTGTATGTGTACCCCAGCCTCGACGCCCGCCTGGGCCGGGTGGTGCGCGTGGAGGACTTTCCCGTGCCACCGCGGCTGAGGCTCCTGTACGCGTTTTTGTGCGAGAACCGGTATCTGGTGGGCTTGACGCCCACGGACGAGGCCTTCGTGTCGATTCGGCGTGCCGAGATCCTGGCCAAAATCCAGCGGGGCGATCCGGACTGGGAGGCGTACGTGCCGCCCCCGGTGGCGGCTGTCATCAAGCGCGACCGATTGTTCGGGTATCGACCGCCGGTCACAGAGTCGGAGGGGGCCACAGAGCCGGAGCGTCGCGTGTCACCGTAACCTCCTGAGGGAAGCCGGCGCATGGCTCTCGATCCGAACAGGCAATGGCTTGGCCGGGCAGGCCCGCGGCCCCTGACGCCCCTGCGGGCCGGATTGGCGTTGCTGGTGGCCCTGGCGGCGGACTTTGTGCAAATCGGATTGGGCCCTCTGGGGGTCACCGGGTTGGATGACGTATTGGATTTGGTAGTGGCTGCGCTGGAGATCGGGTTGTTGGGATTTCATCCGCTCCTGTTGCCCACGTTCGTGCTCGAAGTCCTGCCCATTGTCGAATTCATGCCCACGTGGACGGCGTGCGTGCTGGCGGTGATGCTGCGACGGCCGCGGGCCCCCCGCCCACCCGGAGGTGCGACGCGAGAGCCACACTCTGCGGCCGGAGAAAGCCGCGGGCCGGTGATCGACGTTTAGTCCGCGTTACACGGCTGGATGCGCGGACGGGTCGTCGGCGGGCCGGTATTCGCCGGGAAACCCCTGCTGGCGCAGCGCCTCGAACAAAACCACGGCCACGCAGTTCGCCAGGTTGAGAGATCGAACCCGGGGATGAAACATGGGCAGCCGGAGCCAGGCAGAGGGTTGAGCCTCCAACAGAGCCCGGGGCAGACCGGCCGTCTCCCGACCGAACACAAGGTAGTCTTCCGGGTGGTAACGGACCTCGGTGTAAAGGCGAGGCCCGCCGGCCTCGATGAACCAGAGTCGCGCGTCGGGCGGCAGGGCCCGGGTGAAGGTGGTCCAATCGGGCCGGCGTTGCCACTGCGGGTGGACCCAGTAGTCGAGTCCGGCCCGCCGCAGGCTGGGTTCGTCCAGGCGGAATCCAAGCGGTTCGATGAGGTGGAGACGGGTGCGCGTGGCGGCGCACAGCCGGGCGATGTTGCCGGTGTTGGGCGGGATCTCGGGCTCGACCAAAACGACATTCATTCCGGCAAAGATTCAAGATCCGCGGTGGTTTCCGACATGGCACCGGCCGGCGGCCGGCTCGTGCGGGACCGCGGCGGGTAGAAAACCTTCCACAGAATCAAGCCGTGCGCAGGGGCGGTCATGCCCGCCACGCGGCGATCCCCCGCGGCCAGCATCCGGGGAATGTCGTCCGGTTGGAATTTGCCCAGACCCACTTGAACCATGGTCCCCACCATGCCCCGACACATTTTGTACAGGAAGCCGTCGGCCTCGATGATGCACGTCAGCAATGGACCCTTCCGGCGCCATTCGCAGCGGCGCACCGTCCGCACGGTGGAGCGCCGGGGATAGCCGGGGTTGGCGGTGAAGGCGCGGAAGTCGTGGGTGCCCAGGAAATGGGCCGCGGCGGCGCGCAGGGCGGCAACGTCCAGCGGTCGGGGTACATGCCAGGCCGTAAACCGCAGCAGCGGGTTCATGGCCGGGTGGTTCCAGACCTGGTAGCGATACTGTTTGCCGATGGCACTGAAGCGTGCGTGAAAATCCGCCGGAGCGCGCTGGACACGAAACACCCGGATGTCCGGTGGCAGATGGGCATTGATGGCCAGGACGAGCTTCCGCAACGGAATGCGACACTCCGTCCGGGGCACGTCGAAGTGCGCCACAAGCCCGAGCGCATGCACGCCCGTGTCCGTGCGACTGGAACTGTGCACGCGGGGCCGGCTGGGAAACAGCGCGGCCAGGGCGGCCTCGACCTTTTCCTGGACACCGGTGCCGATGGTTTGGACCTGCCAGCCTTCGTAGCGTGTGCCGTCGTAGGCGATGACAAGTTTCAGGCGCACGAGGGAGGTCGGCGCAGACATGGACGGCCGGGGCGCGGGCATGGGCTCGGCGGGGCTCACGCGACTCGGTCCAGATAGCTTTGCAGCAGGATCGCGGCGGCGGAGCTGTCCACCCGTTGGCGACGTTTCCTTTCGGAGTAACCGGCCTCCCGCAGCCTTCGATGCGCCTGAACGGTGGTTAAACGCTCGTCCCAGAGCATCACGGGCACCGGGAGGTGGGGTTGCAATTCGGCGACCCAGGTCTGTACGGCCGCAGCCGCCGGGCCATACGTCCCGTTCATATTGCGCGGCAATCCCACGATGATGCGCTCGACCTCGTGCTCCTGAATGAGGCGTTGAAGGGCCGCGACCAACTCCGGGAAGGGCTGAGCCGGCAGGGAACCCAGCGGCCGTGCCAGCACACCCAGGGCGTCGCTAATGGCCACGCCGACCCGGCGTGTCCCGTAATCGAGAGCCATGACTCGCATCGTGGCCAGCATGCCGCAAATGGGCCGGTTCTGCCACTGGCAAATGCGGCGCTCATCGGCGGAGCGCCGGAGTGGGGCCTCGTCAGGAGGGCCGGAAGGGGCCCGGGTGAAATCGCCGCGCCAGTTCCTCCCGCGTCCAGGCTTTGCACTTCCAAATCGGCACGTCCTGTTTGAGCCGGTCCATGAAACGCGCCAGCAGGGAGAACGCCTCTTGGCGATGGGCGGCCAGGACGCGAACGATGATCGCGGCTTCCCCCACGGGCACGATCCCGAGCCGGTGAAGGACCTGCACCGTGTGACAGGGATGAGCGGAGCCCAGTTCGTTCAGCAGTCGCTCGATTTCGCATTCGGCCATCGGCTGATAGGCCTCGTACTCGAGCGCCGCGATCGGACGGCCGTTTTCCTCGCTGCGCACGATGCCCAGAAACTCCACCTGCGCCCCCACGGGCCCGGCCGTGGCCGGCGGTCCCGGCAGCTCTTCCAGCCGCTGCGTGGTCAGTGTCACTTGGGTGATCATGGACGCGGATCAGCCGCCGGACACCGGGGGAATGAGGGCCACTTCATCCGACGGCCCGAAGCGGGTGTCCGGACCCGCATAACGGGCATTGCAGGCCAGACGCACGGTGGAACGGTACGGGGCCAGGCCGGGATACCGTTGCAGCAGCGCATCCCACAAACCGTCGGCGTCCACTTCCCCGCAGTCCAGCTCCGTGTGGGCGCAACCCGTCACATCTTTGAGGTGGGCGAAAAACAGAACGCGCATGAGACAACCCGGGCGAGGGGCCGGGTCCCGGCCGATGTCACACGGTCATGATCTCCTTCTCCTTGTGCGCCAGGTGCTGGTCGATTCGGGCGATGAAATCGTCGGTGAGCTTTTGGAGCTCCTTTTCGGCCTGTTTTTCCTCGTCCTCCGTAATGCCACTGTCGTGCTTGTGCTTGCGGAGTTCCTCCAGCGCATCCCGGCGAACGTGGCGGATGGCCACCCGCGCGTCCTCGGCCATTTTGCGCACGATGCGCACGAACTCCAGGCGTCGTTCCTGACTGAGCTCGGGGAAGTAGAGCCGGACCGTCTTGCCCTGGATGGAAGGGGTGAGCCCGAGGTTGGCCTTCTGCAGGGCCTTCTCGATGGCGTGGACGAGGCTGGCATCCCAGGGTTGGATCACCAGCACGCGCGGCTCCGGCGTGGTGATGCCCGCCAGCTCGCGGATCCGCATCTGGCCGCCGTAGGCTTCCACCATGATGTTTTCGACCAGAGCCGGCGAGGCCTTGCCCGTGCGTACGCCGGCAAACTCGCGCAAGACGATCTGCTCCGTCTTGGACATCTTTTCCTCGGCTTCCAGCAGGATCTCGTCGAGTGTCATAGTACCGCAAACGCTAACAAAAACCGGTCGGGCTGTATAGGGGCAAGCGACAAGAGAACGGGCGGGTTTCCCGGGTCTGCCGGCGCTCCGGTCGAGGGCGCGATGGTCGTCGGGTCGAAGGCGGGGCCGTGTGGAGCAGAATGGCCGAATTGCGAGCCGGGCTGAAGTCAACGGTGCGCGATCCGGGGCCAGCTGCCTGCCTCCGGACCCACGAGCTAACGCCACGCAGGGGCAGGGTTCGTCACCGGGGGTTCGAAGCGAATCACCGTTTCGCCGGGCCGGGCGTACCCGAGTCGCTCCCGGGCCAGCCGTTCCACCACTTTCGGATCCTCCCGTAACGCCTGAATGGCCGCACTCATTTGCCGGCCCTGTTGTTCTTCCTGCTGGATCTCCTGGTCCAGCCGCAGCCGCTCCCGACGCATCCGCTCGTGCTGGCGGATCACCGGTAGATACCACTGGGCCGCCAGGACCAGCACGCCCAGAACCACGGCAGCCACCAGCAGGCGCGTGGTCCATCGGATCAAACGATTCCAGATCCCCGGCTCGGCGTTCACGTCCTCAGTTAAACCCCGCACGCCCGATCCGAAAAGCCCAAATCTTGCCGCCGTTGCCAACGGTTGAGGACTCCATGTTCTCTGGAACGAGAACGCGCCGGGCAGCCGGAAGGGTTTCCAGACGGCTCTGTGGGGATCGGCAGGTCGCTGAGGATCACTCATGCCGGCAAAACTGCGAACGCCCGCAAAAAACTCCGACGTCGCCCTCCGAGAACGCCGCGGCCTCCACCGCTCGTTGGGTCCTGCGAGGGTCTCGACCGGGGCCGGGGATCTGGCACGAGATCGTGTTTAGCGAGTCCTTTCCCTTTCAGCCCCAGCACGGTGTACGACTTTGCACCTGAGCGACGAAGAAGCAACGGGCCTACGGGAATCCGGAATCCCGGCGAAGGCACCGATCCTTGCGCTCCTGTTGCGCGGCACGGCGGGGGCTTGCGATGGGGGCAGCGGGTTGCGCCGGTTCCGGGGGCGGTGCGTTTGGCGGACCGAGTTCCCGGAGTGTGCTCGGGGCTGGTGGATACGATGCGGCTTCAGCGCGCCGTGGGTTCGCCCCCCGAGGGGGCCGCGATTCGTCATCCCGGAGCGACGCTCCGGTTAACGGGCTTCCCCCGAAAAGACCGGGTTTTACTGATACGCTCCCGCCACGAGCCGGATTGCCGCCGCCATGAAAGTGCAGGATTTCGGTCTGGCAGGCTTGGGGAATAGAACGTCGAACCAAGGAGCGTCCAGTAAGTTGTGGAAAAGGTCGTGCGAGGACCTCACCAAAATGGACGGGAGCAGTCCCGAGCCGGCATGCGTGGAACTCGGTAAGCCCGGGCCCAGTGTCTCTTTTTCCCAACCTCAGTCCCGTGGTTCCGACCAATCGTCACCTGTGTGCCACCAAGGGCCGCACGGGAGCCATGCTCAAAATTACAGCTCTGCGGCATGGAGGAGGTCCGCAGAGCACGCACAACGCGTAGAAAGCAAGGCCCAAAGAGCGCGCAGAGTACGCAAACGCGGGTTGGTGGTCGTCAAGAGAAACTCGCGGGAAATGGTCCCACGGGCTGTATCCCGACGCCCTGTGGAGTGGGCGCGACGCGACGACGAACTGTTACGAAGGACGGCCTCCGCAGAGGCCAAGCTGCACGAGCCGGTACCTTCGGGCATGGGCGTCCGGTTTCTTGATGCCTGGGCAAGCGGCCTGACGGCGGCAGCCGGCGCCTCCAGATGCATGGGCCGCTGTGGGAGTTGGCGGAAAGTCCATCCGGAACGTATGCGCCGCGTTTACGCGGCGGCTGCCCCGGCTTCCACGGCGGGGCACCCGTGGGCGCACCGCGTTACCCCGGCGGCTGCCTTTTTGGGACGGAAGGCTGTTTTCAGGTCCTTCGTTCGTCGCCTGATCGCGGCGGATGGCAACCGATGGCTGCCGCCCGACCCCTGAGGACCGGCAGCGGTCCGGGGCGCAGAAGCCCTGCGACGACCGGCGAGCGTGCCGTGGCAGGGGTTCGGGAGTGACCCCATAGAGGTTGTGGCTTTCCCGATCCTCGAAAGAAAGAGGCATGCGTCAGGAACGTGACCTCCGGTGGTTCAAGAGAGGCTGCATGCTGGTTCGTACAAGAACGGATCGAACACCCTGGCAAGGGCATCCCGATTCAGGATGGAGCCATTTGAATCCTTTCAGGGGAACGAACGGCGCTGATTTCAGCGGCTCGGCAGCCCTTCATCAGGTCGATCATGGGTTGTTCCAATGCGTGGCCGTTGGAGGCGCAGGGGGTGCCGG
>JAOADM010000132.1 GCA_026417315.1 Limisphaera sp. | reverse complement strand
AGATGTGTATAAGAGACAGCGGCATAGCCGCTGCCGGGCACGGTCTGGAAAAGGGCCGGATTCACTGCAACACCATCCAAAAGGAGGTTGTTCGTAACCGACGTGGGGGCGACGATCTGAACATAGTTGGTCGGGAAATCGTTCGTTGGTGTGCAAAGGATGTAGGCGCGCGAGAAATGACGCGTCGCCTGGAGCAGCAGCATGAAGGGATCGGCGTTTATGTTGCCGTCCCGATCCGAGCTGGTTGCATACTGGGCCACCAGCACCGGCCGACTCGCGCTCAACCCGAAGCGGGTCGTTACGAACCCCTGCAATACCTGGCCCCGGTTCAGATTCGTGACGGCGACGCCGTTGACGGAGACCGTGGTATTGTCATGAGCGGCCAGGACACGAATCACGTCGCCGCCCGAACGAGTCGCGAGCGGGGCCACGTAGAATTCACTGCCCCAAGTGTTCACGGGAAGGAGTTGTTCGACGACCGTGTCGCAGAACCACTGATTCGAGGTCGGGATCGTGGCACAGGCATGGCCGGCGAAAACCGCGACGGGCTTGTCGGAGCGGATGATGGTGCCGGTGAGATCCGCCGGTGCGTCGTTGGTGTCGCGCAACTGGTACACATCGCCCGGCTGAAGCACCACGGCATAAGTCACGCCCGGAGGCCGTATGGCCGAGGTGGCCGACGGAGTAATCAAGACCACGGTATTGGATTCGGTGCCCACGATGGCGAACTGAGAGCCGTTAAGCGGCGGCACGCCGGTCTGCAGATTGGGCCACGCCAGGACCACATACCCCGTGCCCAGGGTGCTGGTGTGCAAAGCCTGGTAACTGTCCGTGGTCTGGCGGGCATGGTTGAAGGCGGTGACGCGAACGTCGGCGGAGGCCACGACGCGCACGGCACGGCCCGGGGCCACGGTGTCATTAAGATCGCCCAGGTCCGCGTGCCGCGGCAGCAAAACCCAGGCGGTAAAGTTCGTGGGAATGACGAAGTTCGTCACGTATCCGAGGGCGGCAATGGACACCGTGCCGACGGTGCCCGCGGGGCCCTGGATGCACAGCATGGGCTGCGGCGGGTTGGTCGGATCCGGCGCGTAATTTCCCGGGAAGGTCAACCAGAATTCGCGTCCTTCGCAGCCCAGGTCGCAGCGTTCGCGATCGGGGATGATGGACAGGAGATGATCCTCCACCTCGCCGTCGGGCGCGGCTCCGGTGAAGCTCAAATCCGGTCCCTGCACGGTGAACCGCCAACGGGAGTAGGTGCGTCCGGTCAGCGCCTGGGCGGGCACCGGGAATGTGAGCGTGTTGGCACCCGTCGTGAGGGACACCCCATTGAACACGCGGTCCTCCGGATCAGCCCACGACCCGTTCCGGTTAAAGTCGATCCAAGCATACAGCCGCCCCGGCCGGGAGGCGGTCACCTGCACCGAGGCCGTTCGGCCCGGGACCAGGGGGCTCAACATGGTGACGCCGTCCTCATCATTCGGCCCCTGGAGAGGATTCAGGTCGTCTCCGTCCGAGCCACCGCTGGGCTGGCCGTCGGACTCGACATCGACCCGTGCTCCCAGAAACGTGTCGCGGAACGTGCTGTGACGGGCCCCGTTTTGCGCCAATCGCGTGGGATACGGCTCGGGCGCATCACCGAAGTCCAGCTGCGATTCGATGGAGATTTTGTAGTCCTCGACTTCCCCATCAGCCGCCGGACCGCCCACGCCCAGGCCACCCTCCCGGTTCAGTCGAAACCGCGCGAAGGTAACGCCGGGCACGGCCGACGCAGGCACCGCGAAGCTCAGGTCGTTGGTGCCCGGGACGCCAATGCCCGCCGTCAGCACCACATTGGTGAAGATTTGCTCCCCCGGATCGGCCCAGCTCTCGTTTCCGTTGAAATCCACCCAGGCATTCAGTCGGCCGGTGCCGGGACCCCCGGTGATGCTCTGGGGAGCCGTCAGAATTACGCGCACCCGCGCGGTCTGGCCCGGCACCACCGGCGTGAGAAAGATCACCCCGTCTTCGTCGTCAGGCGCGGTGGTAGGATTGAGGTCGTCACCCAGCGCATCGGCCGTGGGTTGCCCATCCGACTCCGCATCCACGCGGGTGCCCAAGAAGAAGCCGGGGCTGACCTGGTGCCGGGCCCCATTGCTCGCCAGGAGGGTCGGATACTTCCCGGGTGCGTCGCCGAAATCCAATTGTGCCTCGACGGTGATGTTGTAGTCCTCGACTTCCCCATCAGCCGCCGGACCGCCCACGCCCAGGCCACCCTCCCGGTTCAGTCGAAACCGCGCGAAGCCAACGCCGGGCACGGCCGACGCAGGCACCACGAAGCTCAGGTCGTTGGTGCCCGGGACGCCAATGCCCGCCGTCAGCACCACATTGGTGAAGATTTGCTCCCCCGGATCGGCCCAGCTCTCGTTTCCGTTGAAATCCACCCAGGCATTCAGTCGGCCGGTGCCGGGACCTCCATTGGGGTTCTGCGGCGCCGTCAAGATTACGCGCACTCGCGCGGTCTGGCCCGGCACCACCGGCGTGAGAAAGATCACCCCGTCTTCGTCGTCAGGCGCAGCGGTAGGATTGAGGTCGTCACCGAGCGCATCGGCCGTGGGTTGCCCATCCGACTCCGCATCCACGCGGGTGCCCAGGAAGAAGCCGGGACTGACCTGGTGCCGGGCCCCATTGCTGGCCAGGAGGGTCGGATATTTGCCGGGTGCGTCGCCGAAATCTGTCGTGGCACCCAAATACACCTGGTGGTCTTCCACTTCGCCGTTGGGCGCCTGGCCCGTGGGCACGCTGGAGCCCCGGGTACTGACGCGGAAGCGTGCGAACGAGGGGCCTTCCTTGGCTTCGCGGGGTACGATGAATTCCCGAACGTGGGTGCCGACGGGCAAACTGAGCCCCGAAAAGATGCGATCGATCGGCTCGGCCCAACTGCCATCGAGTTGAAAATCGATCCATGCGTCCACCACCGCAGTGCTGAATCCAGAGCCTCCGATGACGATTTGAACGGTGGCAACCTGGCCGGGCACCAACGGTGTCAGGAACGTGATGCCGTCTTCGTCGTCCAGTTTTCCGGCAGGTTGCGAATCGTCTCCCAGAGCGTTGGGGTCGGGCTGGCCGTCCCCTTCCTCGTCCACCGTGATGCCAAAGTAAGGCCCGCCGATCGGATGCCAGGGGCCGTTCTGCTGAAGGAAAGTCGGGTAAGGACTTGGTGCGTCTCCGAAGTCCTGCGCCCGGCTTGGGAAGAAACCCGGAGTCGAGAGCACCGTGACCAAGGCCAACCATGGCCCCAAGGTGCGCCCTCGAGATCCTGTAAAAAGCAGCGTCGGTTTCATAGGCGGCGTGGTCAGGTTCAGGTGGTGTCCCCCGCCGGGGTGGCCACCTGTCTCTTCCGGTTGGGAAAACTGTCGGTCATGGGTCGCTTCAGAAGGAGTATTCGACCGTGGAGGCCGTGTTCAGGATCAAAACCAGGTTCAGGAAGCTTTGCGGGCTGGTGGTGTGGAGGTTCACCACCAAACCGCTCAGCCCGATGCCGAGGAGGGTGTCGGCATAACCCTCGCCAGGGGCTTCGTAGACGGTGTCGGTGCCCTGGTTGAAGCTCAGATCGAAGATGTAAACATCGTTGTCGCGGCCGCCGTGCAGTTCGTCGTTGCCGCCGTTGCCGCGCAAGGTGTCGTCACCGTCCCCGCCGCTGAGCATGTCGTTGCCGCTGCCGCCGTAGAGAGTGTCGTTGCCACCCTGACCCAACAGCCAGGCCCGACCAGTGAAGGCGGTGACGTCGAGCACGTTGGCGCTGTCGCCACCCACCAAGATGGCCCAAAGGATGCCGCTCAGCGTGTCGGTCTCCGACCCGATCGTCAGCGTTGTATCGGTCAAGACCATGTCGGCGTCGCGGACTTCATAAATGGCATCATTGGCACCGCCACCGCCCTGGATCAGGTCGTTGCCCGGTCCGCCCACAAAAATGTTGTCCAGGCTGTTGCCGATCAGCACGTCCGCCCGCGCGGTTCCCCAAAGGTACTCGATGGCCGCGCCATGCATCAGAGTCAGGCTGAGATGGGTGGCGTGGACCACCTGCAGGGAGGTCAGCGACAGGTTGACGGTGATTCCCACGGTGGTGGTCTCCGCAAAGTCGAGCATGTCGGTGCCGCCGCCGGGCAGTTCGTCGACAGTATCGCTGCCCAGAGCCCCGTCCACGTCAAAGCGGTAAGTGTCATCGCCGGCGCCGCCCCGCAGCAGGTCATTGCCACGGCCGCCCACGAGGATGTCCGCACCCGCACCGCCGATCAGGGTGTCGTCCCCGTCGCCGCCCAACAGGGTCGCAGAACCTGTGAAGGCCGAGGCATTGAGTGTGTTGTTGCCCGGGCCACCCGTGAGCAGGGCTTTCTCGATGGAAAGGAGCATGTCGGTGTGCCCTCCCACCGACAGGGACGCATTGGTGAGAACGAAGTTGGCATCCGCCGTCTCCGCCACCGTGTCCGTGCCACCAGCGCCATCGAGGGAATCGTTCCCGGGGCCACCGGTCAGCAGGTTGTCCAGGCTGTTGCCCGTCAGGGTGTCGGGCCCACTGCCGCCGACCACGTTCTCCAGGTCTTCGCTGAGGAAGTAGAGTTGGAGCTCCCCGGACACGACGGTTTGAGCCACATTCAGCGAACCGAGGTTGACGGTGACGCCCACGGTGAAGGCGGAGAAGTCGAGCGTGTCCGTTCCGTCGCCGCCGATGACCACGTTGAAGTCGGTCCCGACCTGTCCGTTCGGCACGAACAGGAACCGGTCGTTGCCGGCGCCGCCTTCGAGCCAATTCGGTCCGGGTCCATCCCGCAGCACATCATCCCCCCCTCGGGCATAAATCCAGGCAGTGCCCGGGAAGGCCGACACGTCGAAGACCTCGTCGCGATCCGTGCCGGTGAGGATGGCCTGCTCGATGGAGTTCAGGGCAATCGTGCCCAGGCCCCCGGAGAAGGTCACGCCCGTGGCGGTGAGGGTCACGGTCGCGCCAGCGGGCGCCGGCAGGGGCGGCTCGGGAACCTGGAGGCGGACGGTGTCATTGCCGCCACCTCCCTGGATCTGCAACGCACCGGCCGTCCAGCCGCTGACATCGAACCCGTCGTCTTGCGGACTGCCGATCAGAACCAGGCTCTGGATGCCCAGCAAGCGGTCCACTTCGAAGATGGATTCGTCGGGCGGGGCCGCCACGGGATCCCGTTGCGTGATGAAGAGCAGGTGATTCTGTGCGACGAACTCCACGGGCCAGGTGGCCGCGGAAAGATCTTCAAGAACCTGATTGTTGCCGGTACCGCCGTCGAGCAAATCGTTCCCGCGGCCGCCGCTCAAGATGTCATGGGCCGGCCCGCCGTAGAGGAGATCAGCACCTGCGCCGCCGCGGAGGATGTCGCTGCCCAGGCCGCCGCTCAGGATGGCGCGGCCCGAGAAGGCGGAAGCATCGAGCAAATTGGGCCCTTCGCCGCCGGTGAGCCGGGCCTGTTCGATGGAGCCGAGCATCATGGGTCCCGAGGCCAGGGACATGCTGATGCTCGTATCGCTGAGCAGGAAGTCCGCATCGGCCGCCCACACCAGGGTGTCGATCCCGCCCTCTCCGTGGAGACTGCCCTGGCCGGTCCATCCGGTCAGGGTGAAGAGGTTGTTCGAGGAGCCGCCGGTGAGGTGTGCGATTTCAATGCTGTCAAGGCGATCCTCTTCGCCGGTGCCGCGCATGAGCCGGGTGTTGGTCAGGGTAAAGTCGGTATCGCCGGTTTCGTCGATCCGGTCCAGGCCCTCCCCGCCCAACAAAACGTCGTTGCCGGGCCCACCGTCGAGCTGATCATTGCCTCCCTTGCCGTCCAGCAGGTCGTCGCCCGGCCCACCGCGGAGGACATTATGATTGCCGTTACCGCGGAGGACATCATCCAACGCACCGCCCCGGACCTCTTCGATCCCCTCACCAACGATGCGGAGGGTGAGATGCGTGTTCACGGCCTGGAACGTGCCCAGGATCCCGAGGTTCACATGAATCGGCAGCGTGGAGGTCCCCGAGAAGTCGAGGAGGTCGTGGCCGGGATCGCTGATCGACTCCACGATGGTCTCGTTGCCCCAGGGATCGTCGGTGTCGAAAGCGTAGGTCTCGCTGCCGGCGCGGCCCTCCAGCCGGTCGTCGCCCGGGCCGCCCAACAACAGGTTGTCCAGTGCATTGCCGTAGAGGAAGTCGTTGCCGCTGCCGCCGATGGCGCCTTCCAGTTCGTCTTTCAGCACCACCATGAGGTTGGCATTGATGGCCTGGGCTGTGTTCAGAATCGCCAGATCCACGGTGACCGCGAGGGCGGTATCCGCAAAGCTCAACGTGTCATGTCCGCCATGGCCCGTCACGGTAACGGTGCCCAGGGGCGCGTCGGCGTCGAAGGAGAAGGTGTCGTCGCCACTGCCGCCCAGGTAAGTATCGTTGCCCGGCGTGGCCACGATGGTGACAGGCCGCGAGTAGGCCGAAGCGTTGATCACGTTGGCCCCGGGACCACCCCGCAGGGTCACGCTTTCCAGAGAAGCGAGGTGATAGGTGGCCCCGTTGGGCAGGCTGAGGGCGGCGTCTTTCGGGAATCCTGCCCACAGCAACCAGAACAGTCGCTCCATCCAGGTGGCATCCTTGAGCACCATGTCGGTGTCGTTGGTCACAAGCAGGGTATCCTGCCCGCCGGCGCCATCGACAAATGCTGTTCGCGTCCAGCCGTTGAGGTCGAAACGGTTGGCCTGCGCATCGCCGGTGAGCCGGGCCGTTTCGAACTGATCCTGCAGCTTGTGCTCGTTCAGCGTCACGTAGGTGCCGAGCTGAAGCTGCTGATGGATGAGTCGGTTCGGCATCAGCACGATACCTGGCACCGGTCGGACGGAAATGATCGTATCCTGACCGTGGTCGCCGCGGACGTCATCATCGCCCTGCCCCACGGTAATCTGGTCGTCACCCAAGCTGCCCAGCACGATGTCCACGCCGTCGCCTCCGGCCAGGAGGTCATCGCCGAGCTGGCCATCGATGAAATCGGCGCCCAGGCCGGCATCCACGGCATCCCGACCAGGCCCCCCAAAGCGCAGGAGATTGCCCAGTTTTTGCGGCAGGTTCATGTCGGCCCAAGTGGCCGTGACCGCATAGCCGGGGATGTGACCGGAGTCGCCCAGGATGATGTCCCAATCGACTCCACCCAGGATGGAGTCGTCGTCGGTGATGGTGGGATTGCCCTGACCCACGATGTACACGGTGGCGGTGTCGTAGGGACGGCCGGTGGCATCGTGCAGCGTCACGGTGAAGTACCGAAATTCGGTAAAGCCCAGGTTCCGGTTGTGCACCGGGATGCGGACGACCTTGACGGTCTCACCGATCTCGAAGGTGAGCACGGCGGTGGTGGCGGTGTAATTGCGGGTGGCCGGCGGGGCGGAGACGGCTCCATTGGGCCCGGTACCGTCGAACGTCTTCACCACGACCACCGCGGGGTACGTGGCCACACCCCGAAGGATCACCACCTCCACGTAGCCCGGCTGGACCTCGGAGACGCTGTAGGTGCCGCGGCTGAACTGGAAGTTGCCGGGATTGGCGTATTGTCCGGCAGGCACCACGCCCGCGTGCACGGTGGTCTTCGTCGGCGCCGCGGCCGTGAGGGTGATGACGCGCGTGCGGTTGACGAACTCCGCGTCGCTGTCCGTGGTCGAGCCGTCGGCGGCCGGATTGCCATCCCCCACGTTGGGATCCACAAAGGTGAATCCATCCGGTAACTCGAACTGGACCACGTACTGGCTGGGCTGGGCCGGATCAATGTAGAGATTGGTAAAGGCATAGGTGCCGGTGGTGGTGAACACCGCGTTGACCGGGTTGCCCGCTGCATCCAGCAGGGTCACCAAAACGCCCTCCGTAAAGAGCGGGTCGGTGCCGTTCTGAACATGATTCAAGTTCAGGTCTCGCCAGATTTCCCCGCGGATCTGACCCGGGAAAGAGGGCGGTGTGACGGCAAAGACCGGGCCGTCATCGTAAATGGGATGCAGCGTGCTTCCGGGAGGCAGTCCATAGACGGCGCTCAGGTCGGTGCTGGACGTGACCACGACGACCACCGCGTCGTAAACCAGTTTGTTCACCGGCATGTTGGCGTCGGTGGCCGTCTGCCAGTGGCCGCCCACCACGTGATCGTCGCCTCCGCCTGCGTCGAGGCGGTCATTGCCCGGACCGCCAAAGATCGTGTCATCGGTCCCGCCACGGCCCGCTTCTCTGGTCGTGTCAGCGGGCACATGGAGACTGAAGCTGTTCTTGTAACCCACGGGCGTGAACGGCGAGATCCCGACCACGCCGTCGAAGGTTTCCGCCTGCGTCTCGTTCTGGGTGGTGTTGGTCCAGCTCCCGGACCATTTCATCAACAGGTAGGGGCCAAAGCCCTGTTGCCAGGCCGACTTGACCGTGGTGCCGTCCACGGTGATGGAGACCGGGCCGAGAGTCACCGGCCGGGTGTATTTGCCGGAGGCGTCGGTCCACACGTCGGCGGTTTGCGGCGCGCCGTTTTGCATCCAGGTGACCGTCACCTTCACATGGGCAATGCCGGCCTCGCCGAGGTCGAGGAATCCGTTCCCGTTGACATCGTGGAAGACCAGGCCCTCCACGGGGACCAGATCATCATCGTAAATCGTGCCGGTGCCCACGGCGCCCTGGGAAGCGAGCGTGGCCCGAATCGGGTTGCTGAGCCGCACCCCGAACCGCTCGGTCAGCTCGGGTTGACCATCCCGGACGATCTGCACGGACACGACCGTGGACGTGGCACTGGCCGGGATGAATGCGGTGCCCGAGGCGGCCACGAAGTCCAGTCCGGCCCGTGCGGTGCCGTTGACGGTGGTCCAGTCCACAAACACGCCGCCGGGCGGAGCCGGCTTGCTGAGCTGGATGGTGAAGCTGGCCGTGGTCGTGCCGGCCCCGGTGCCTTCCGTCACGAATGCGGGATGGACGGAGGCCACCGGCAGATCCGCATCGCGGATGATCAACGTGGCAGCGTCGGGACTGCCCTTGACGGGGCCGCCCGTGGGATTGCGCAGGAACAACAACACGGTTTCGTCGCCTTCCGAGAGCCCGTCGGCGAAGATGGGCACGCGGATGGTCTTGGTGGTCTCGTTCCCCTGGAAGTACACCACCTGTCGGAAGATGGCCCCGTAATCGCTGCCCGCCGCGGCGGTGCCGTTGGCGGTGAAGAACACGGCCACGGGCTGCGAGCTCCCCGGCGCGCGATGCAGCGTGATGAGGGCGTACGTCGTGCCCGAGGCGGGCTCCTGGACCGTGAACGTGGTGCTCCCGAAGTACACATTCCAGGGACCGGCATCCACGGCCACCGGCCCGTCATTGTCCCGGATCATCACAGTGAAATGATTGCTTTGGGTGAGCGGATCGGCGGCGATCACCGCGTGTTCAGCGCTCAGCAGGTTGACGAAGAAGACCTCGTCAGGCTCATCCCGCAGATCACCGAACACCTTGACGTAGATCGTTTTGGTCGTTTCCCCGGGCTGGAAAACCAGGACCTGATCGGCGACGGGCATGTTGTCGTTTGGATTGGCCTCGTAATCCGGCCCGTTGTGGAGGTCGCCGGAGTAAACAGCCTCGACCGCCGTACCGGGACTCGTGGCATAGGTCACGGTCACTTTCTGGCCACTGACAGCCGAAAGGCTGATCTGCACGGGCACCAGGGCGAAACCGGCATCGGGCTCGAACAGGCTGGTGAAGAACGTGCCGGGAACCCCGAGGGCGTGGATGGAGACGCTGACCGGACCGTCGTCATCCGGGATAATCCCGTAGCCGCGATGGTCGCCGATGCGCGCGTACGCGGGGTTGAACAACTCCACGTAAAGGCTTTCATCGGGCTCATCCAAACTGTCCTGACGGAACGACACGGTGATCTTCTTGGCGGTTTCTCCCGGATTGAAGGTCAACGTGCCCGGGGCCGGTTGCACATAGTCGCCGTCCGCATACAGCGGATACGGTTTCGCCGGGTTCGGATCGCACCCGCAATCATACGCGGAATCCACGAGATACTGTACCGTGATCGCATACTCGCTGGGATTGGACAGCGAGATCACGAACTCCGCCGTGGTGTTCTCCGGCACGGTGTAGATGCGGGTGCCGTCGGGTTGCAGGGTCGAGGGCGGCAC
>JAOADM010000131.1 GCA_026417315.1 Limisphaera sp. | reverse complement strand
TGTATAAGAGACAGGTACTGGTGGGGAGCGACCGCGTGGTGGCCCGTACCGGAGATGTCACGAACAAGATCGGAACATACAACCTTGCCGTGTTGGCCAAACATCACGGGATCCCGTTTTACGTGGCGGTGCCGTTGTCCACGCTCGACTGGTCGCTCGGGTCGGCCGAGCAGGTTCCGATCGAAGAGCGCGCTCCTGCGGAAGTGCTGGGCGCCTGGGGTGTTCCGGACTCCCCGGATCCGGGCCGGAACTCTCGTCGGCCCGGCTCGCGGGCCTCGCGCATTTATGTACGCGTGGCCAACCCGGGCAGTCCGGCCTGGAATCCGGCCTTCGACGTGACACCCGCGGAGTTGGTAACGGGGATTCTTACTCCCCGGGGGCTCTTCAGGCCACAGGAGCTGTGGGCTCGGCGAGAGTGGCTGCGAACAGATCCGGCGGATCTCAGGCAAGCCGACACCGGCCGATGACGCCCCGGCGACGCAGGACGTTCCCTGGATTTTCGGGGGCCGGGCCCGGGTTTGCCAACGCACCGTTCCCGGTGAACCAACCAACTCATAAAAGTGTGAAGAGCCGCGAGGCAGGCCGCATCGCACGGACTGCGCGCAGCACCCTGCCGCATCGTGGCCCGCGGATCCGATCGACCGCCCGGGAAAAGCCGCGCCACGCGCGTGCGCCGGCGATCACAAGCGCCTGCCCTGTCCGTTCATTCCGCCGGCACATTTCTTGACCGCGCCGGATTCGCCGGCGCTCCCGGAGCCAACCCCTCCGTGAAACAGGCTTCAGGATCGCTCTCGCGTCTCGGCGCGGCCCGCATGCAAAGGGGTCAGACAGGATTGCTCGCGGAGGCGCGCAGCCGGAGCGGCCGGACAACCCCGCCACAATTCAGGTTTTTGCCCGCGCAAAGTCGCGCAAAATGTCGGGTATCCTCGGCACGGGAAAGCCGAAGGAAAACGGCCGTGCCTCGGCCCCTTGAATCCGGGGCTCAATCCTGGAAAGACACCCGCCGGTACCCACGAATGCACCATCCCATCCACGCGCCGAAAGCGCATTCGATCCGTCAGCCCGGCGCAGCGCCCGGGAACTCGGGCTCCCCCCACCCACCGCGCCCTGAAGGGGCGCCACTCGAGGATGCCCATCGCAAGGGCCGAGCGTGCCCACACCGAGTTCCGCCCCTTCAGGGCGGTGTAAACTGCGGAATCCCGATTACCCAGGGCGTCACCCCGGGCTGAGGAATTCCCGCACCGATGGGGCGAACGTGCAACGCGCCGAAGGTGCAAAATATGATCCGGGTCTTGCTAAGTTCAGGTGGAACCGGGTTGGATGACGTTGGATTCGAGAATACCCACTGCCAGGGCCGAGACAGGCAAGGCCCCCGCCGTCCGGCGGCTCTCGACCGTGGCGAACCTCGTGATGCCCCCTCCCTGATCACGCGGGCGAATCCACGCCCCGAAGGCGCATCCATTCGATAGCCCGGGGCAAGGCCCCGGGGACTGCGTCCCAAGACCTCGCCGCGCCCTGAAGAGGCGCCACTCGAGGATGCGCATCGCGAGGGCCGGGCCTGCCAAACCGCGCTCCGTCCCTTCAGGCCGAAAGGAATTCGTGCAAGCCCAGTTGCCGGGGCGTCGGCTTGGGCTGGCGAGCTCTCGCCCCTGTGCACAGCCACAAAACGCGTCGGAGGCGCAAATATTCATTCGCTAGTAGGGCAATCCGGTGGCCCAGGGCGCTCCGTTGAGCGGGTGCCTCCGCGCCCCGTTGGGGGAGAGCCACGACGCGCCGATTCGTCGGTCCAGGGCAGATCCCGGGCAAACCCCACGCGCCAAAAGCGCATACAGTGGGCATCGGAATTCCGCTTGGGCCGCGCACGCCCCGCCGGCATACTGGGTGTTCCCGGCTGTTTTGCACCAGCCGGGCGGTGGATGGGACTGTAGCAGCACAACATCCCTGCCCTTCATGCGCTTTTTGATGTTGAATTGGCGGGATCCGGAGAACCCCGAAGCCGGTGGGGCCGAGCGGGTGTCGCTGGCCTTTATGCGCGCCCTTCGGGAGCGGGGGCACGAAGTTTTCTGGTTTTCCAATGCCTTCCCCGGGGCCGCCCCCCGGTATGAGCGCGACGGGATTCAATTCGTGCGCGGCGGGGGCAAGGGAACCTCCATTTGGGCGGCCTGGCGCTGGTATCGGCGCCAACCCGGGTTCGACTTGGTGATCGACCAACATCACGGAATCCCCTGGTATGCGCCCTGGTGGAGCGGCACGCGGTGCATCGCCTACATCCACGAGGTGCTGGGCCCCATCTGGCAGGTCTTTTATCCGGGGCTGCTGGGTCGGATCGGTCAGTGGCAGGAACGCTGGACGCATTGGCTGTACCGGAACGTTCCCTTTTGGGTGCCCTCGGATTCGACGCGCCGGGCTCTGCTGGCTCACGGAGTGCGGCAGGTGGTCGTCTGGCCCAACGGGTGCGACACGGTGCCGCTGGCCACCCTCGATCCCAAACCCTTGACGCCGCCCATTCGCCTGGTGGTGGTCTCCCGGCTGGCCCCGAACAAACGCGTGGACCACGCGGTCCGCGCCTTGCAGCTGCTGGTGCAAGCCGGCGTGCCGGCCGAGCTCACGGTGGTGGGCGGAGGCGCCGAGGAAATGCGCTTGAAACAGCTGGTGCAGGACCTGGGGCTGTCCCCGCGGGTCCGCTTCACCGGTCCGTTGCCCGAATCCGCCAAGAACGAGGAACTGCGTCGCGCACATTTTTTGCTGCACGCCTCGGTGCGCGAAGGTTGGGGACTGAACGTGATCGAGGCCAATGCGATGGGCACCCCGGCGGTCGTGTATCCGGTGGCCGGCCTGGTGGATTCCACAGTGCACGGCCAGACCGGATGGATCGTCTCCCGCGAAACGCCGGAGGCGTTGGCTGAGATGGTGCGGTCGCTCCTGCACCAGCCGGATTGGTACGCGGCGTGCCGGGAGCGGGCGTGGCGTCGCGCGCACGAGTTCCAGTGGTCTGTGGTGCTGCCGAAAGTCTGTGACTGGTTGGAAGCCCAGGCACGGCCGGCGGCAGCCGTCGCCAACCGAATCCACGAAACGAAGCAGCCTGCGGGCGGTTAGGTCCCGACAGCAATCCGGGCCAACCCCCTCGGCGGGCTTGGCATGACCCGTGCCTTTGCAGGACGCACGACGCCCCCGTTTGTCCATCGCCCGGTTCCAGGGACAGGGGCCAGAGGATCCCGATGTTCGAACATTTGGTCTCGCAGCTGCGCCGCGGCACGCAATTTCCTCAAGCCGAGCCCGACTCCGCCGATACCTGACATGGAGTGACCGAAACACCGGACGGGGCAAGTTTCTCGCGTCTGCAAGCGCGGTTTTGTCCCCTTGGCCGCAATTCGTTGCACGGCGGACCATTCCGGAACATGACGTCGCCGACAGAGACAAGAGGCATGGTGGAAGGGCGAGGGAGCATTTTGGTGGTGGACGACGATCCCGGCCTCCGGACGGTGATCCGTCGGATCCTGACCCGGGCCGGCTGGCAGGTAAGCGACGCAGGAGACGCCGAGGCGGGATTGCGCCTGGCGGTCGAACAGTCGCCCGACCTGATCTTGTGCGATGTGCAGATGCCCGGGCAGGACGGCTTTGCTTTTCTGTCGGAATTGCGGCAGCACCCGACCGCGGCCCATGTCCCGGTGATTCTGATGACAGGCGATGAAGCGCTGGCGGGACTGAACGGCCAGCGCCAGGCCATGGATCTGGGCGCGGACGATTTCCTGACCAAACCGTTCAGCGCCGAGCGTTTGGTCCAGGCCGTGCGCACCCGCCTGGCCCGGCAACAGGGCCAACGCCGTTGCTTCGCCGCCCATGAACAGCGGTGGCGCGCCATTCTCGAGGCCGCCAATGATGTCATCGCCCTGGCCGAGGCGCCCACCCTCCGTCTGGCGTATTTGAATCCAGCCGGCCAGATCCTCTTCGGATGGCCCGGCGACAGTCACGCCCAGCATCGCCTGCCCGAGCTGTTCAGTGCCGAGTTATCGCAAAGTCTCTTCGCCGAGATCCTTACCGTGGTGGCCAGCCAGGGCCAATGGCGCGGGCGCCTTTCGCTGCGGGATGCCGAGGGCCGTCCCGTCCCGGCTGCCGCGACCCTGTTGGCCCATCACTCCGAAACGTGTCAGGCCACCTTTTACGCCTTCATCGGTCATGACCTGCGCGATCAGGTACGGGTGGAGCAGGCCCTCCGCGAGAGCGAAGCCCGTTTCCGCGCCATTGCCACGGCCGCCTCGGACGGCATCGTCCTGTTGGATGCCGACGGACGCGTGCTGTTCTGGAATCCGGCCGCGGAACGGATCCTCGGCTGCACGGCCGCCGACCTGCTCGGGCGGCGGCCCACACAGATCGTTCGCGCCGACAACGGTCAACCGGTTTTCGACGCTGTCGCAGCTTGCGCCCGGCACGGGCCGCAGGAACTCGTGGTGCAATGCCCCGATGCCCGGAAAGCAGAAATCGAGTTGCGGCTGAGCCGCGTCGAGTTGGAGGGGCGCAGCCACTGGGTGGGGATCATTCGCGACATCACCCGTCAGCAGGCCCTGACCCGGCAGTTGCAGCAGGAACGCATTCTTTTGCGCACCATCATTGATGCACTGCCGTACAACGTTTACGTGAAGGACCGCCTGGCGCGCAAAACCCTGGCGAACAAGGCCGACCTGAAAGCGCTGGGTGCCACCAGCGAAGCCGAGGTTCTGGGCAAAACCGACTACGACCTGCTGCCCCGCCGCATCGCCGCCGCCTGTTACGCCGATGACATGCGGGTCATTCTCCACGGCGAACCCGTGATCAACCGCCAGGAGCTCATCGTCAACAGCGCCGGCGGCCAGCAGTGGTTGGAAACCACCAAACTGCCCCTCCGCGACGAGCAGGGCAACATCATCGGGCTGGTGGGAATTGGGCGCGACATCACCGCCCGACGCGAAACGGAAGCCCGTCTGCGGATGCTTTCCCAGGCCATCGAACAGTCGCCTGCGAGCGTCGTCATCACCGATGCCGAGGCCCGCATCGAGTACGTCAACCCCCGATTCACCGAGTTGACCGGCTATACCCTGGACGAGGTCCGTGGCCAGAATCCGCGCATCCTGAAGTCGGGCAAGATGGATCCCGCGGTGTATCGAAACCTGTGGGAGACCCTGGCGCGCGGCGAGACCTGGCGGGGGGAACTGCTCAACCGTCGCAAGAACGGCGAACTGTACTGGGAACAGGCCGTCATCGCCCCGATCAAGGACGAACAGGGCCGCGTGACGCACTACCTGGCCATGAAGGAGGACATCACCGAACTGCGTCGCGCCCGTGAAGAACGTGACCGCATGGAGATCCAACTCCGCCAGGCCCAGAAACTGGAGGCCATCGGTCAACTCGCCGCCGGCATCGCCCACGAAATCAACACCCCCATGCAATACGTGGGCGACAACATGCGATTTCTTCAGGACAGCTTTCAGCAGTTGGCCGGCCTCCTCCGGCAGATCCATGCGCTGCCCGAAGACTCCGAATCCGGCCCTCCGTGTGAGGCGGTTCTGGCGCAGCTCCGGCAGGGGGCTCGCGAGGCGGACCTCGACTATCTGTTGGAGGAAATCCCGAAGGCAATCGAGCAAACCCTGCAGGGCGTGGCCCGGGTCACCAAGATCGTGCGGGCCATGAAGGAGTTCTCCCACCCGGGCACTGCCGAGAAGACGCCCACCGACCTCAACCACGCCATCGAAACCACGGTCACCGTCTCCCGCAACGAGTGGAAGTACGTGGCGGACCTCGAACTGGATCTGGATCCCAAACTCCCTCTGGTGCCGTGTTTGCCCGGAGAATTCAATCAGGCCATCCTGAATCTCATCGTGAACGCCGCCCAGGCCATCGCCGAACGCGTCGGCGCCCACCCGACCACCAAGGGTCGCATCACCATCCAGACCCGACGCGCCGATCCCTGGGTCGAGATCCGAATCTCCGACACCGGCTGCGGAATCCCCGAGGCCATTCGCCACCGCATTTTCGAACCCTTCTTTACGACGAAATCCGTCGGCAAGGGTTCGGGACAGGGACTGCCCATCGTCCGCAATGTGATTGTGGACAAGCACGGCGGCACCATCGATTTCGAAAGTCAGGTCGGCCAGGGGACGACGTTCACCCTGCGCCTGCCTCTGCAAGCCCCGTCGGTGCAGAAGCCATGAACCGGCCGCTGCGCATCCTGTTCGTGGACGACGAGCCCATGGTTCTGGACGGCCTGCGCCGGGCCCTGCGGTCCATGCGGACCCAATGGATCATGGAATTTGCCACCAGCGGCGCCGAGGCACTGGCCCGCCTCGAAAAAAGTCCTTTCGACGTGCTGGTCTGCGAGGTGCGGATGCCCGGCATGAACGGCGTCGAACTCCTCCGGGCAGTGATGCAACGGTGGCCGGAGGTGGTGCGGTTGATCCTTTCCGGCCAGGCCGATGAACAGCAGATCCTTCAGTGCGTCGGGCTGGCCCATCAGTACCTGGCCAAGCCGTGCGACCCCGAATCGCTGCGTTCCGCCATCCACCGCGCCACCGTGGCCGGCCATTCCCTGAACAACCCTCGACTCCGTCAACTGCTCGGCCGGCTCGACCACCTTCCCAGCGTCCCCAGGCTGTACGAAGAGCTGCTTCAGAAGCTGGAGGATCCCGAGACCACCCTCGAAGAGCTGGCTGCGGTGGTGGCACGGGACCCGGCCATGACCGCCCAGATCCTCAAGCTGGTCAACTCGGCCTTTTTCGGTCTGCCCCATACCGTCGCCGACATTCAGGAGGCCGTGGGCTTCCTCGGTCTGAACACCCTGAAGACGCTCGTCCTGGCCCTGCATGCCTTTCATCAGTACGAAAGCCGAAATCTGGGCTGGTTTCCCTACGAAACACTCTGGCGTCACAGTCTCGAAGTGGGCGCCCGGGCCCGTCAGTGGGCCCGAGAGATGCAGGCGTCGACCGACGTGGCCGAACAGGCCGCCGTCGCCGGATTGCTCCACGACGTCGGGCAACTCGTGCTGGCCGTCAATCTGGGAGAGGAATACGCACAAATCTGGCGAGAGGCCCGCCAACAGACCCTGCCCCTGGACGAAGCCGAGCAGGCCGCTCTCGGCACCACGCACGCGGAAGTCGGCGGTTACCTCCTGGGGCTTTGGGGCCTGCCTGAACCCGTGGTCGAAGCCATCGCCCACCACCATCAACCCGGCAATCCGGCCTCCCCGGAGTTCTCCGCCCTGACCGCGGTTCATCTGGCGGAAACTCTTCGACCTCCAAATGCAACATTTCCGGAGGAGCATCCCCGGGGGCCGGACGTCGGCTATCTCCAGCGACTGGGTCTGCCCGATCGCCCGACGCTCGAGCAACACCTTGCAAACTTTTCGCTCTGCCCATGAGACCGGATCTGAAAATCCTGCTGGTGGACGACGAACCCAACGTGCTGGCCGCCTTCCAGCGCAATTTGCGCCAGCGTTTCCAGATCGACACCGCCACCAGCGGTCCCGAGGCGTTGCAGAAACTGGAACAACACGGGCCCTACGCGGTCGTGGTCGCGGACATGCAGATGCCCGAAATGAACGGGCTCGAGCTGCTGGTGCAGGTGGAAGCCCGCAGCCCGGACACCGTCCGCATCATGCTCACCGGCAACGCGGATCAAAAGACCGCCGTGGATGCGGTCAACCGGGGACATGTCTTCCGTTTTCTCAACAAACCCTGCCCGGTGGAATTAATGGCCCAAACCCTCCAGGCGGCCCTTCACCAATATCAACTCATCACTGCAGAACGAGAACTCCTGGAGCGCACTCTTAACGGCACGATTCGATTGCTGACCGAAGTCCTTTCCTCCGCCCATCCCGTGGCCTTTCAGATCAGCCAGCGCCTGCGTCAGGCGGTCCGGGAATACGCCTCCTTTTTCAAACTCAAACAGTCGTGGGACCTTGAGGCCGCTGCGCTGCTGTTTCCCCTCGGTCATCTCACTCTTCCGCCGGCGGTCCTCGACAAGCTGGTGCGCAGTCTGCCTCTGGACCCCAAAGAACAGGAGCTCGTGGAACGGACCCCGGAAATGGGTGCGAACCTCCTGGCGCACATCCCGCGGCTGGAAAGCGTGGCCGCCATCCTGCGCTATCAGCACAAGCACTACGATGGCTCCGGCCTGCCCGCCGATCGCATCGCCGGCGAGGACATCCCGGCGGCGGCGCGGGTGTTCAAGGTCTTGCGCGACATGGTGGAACTCGAAGTGCAGGGACAGGATCGCTCTCAGGCCCTCGCGATCCTGCAGGAACGGCAGGGATGGTACGATCCCCGCGTACTCCAGAGCGCGGCGGCCTGCTTCGATGTGTTCCTCCACAAGACACCTGCCGACCAACCCACCATCCGCTCCCGCACCCTGGACGAGCTGGCCGTGGGGCAGGTGCTGGCCAGTGACGTCGAAACCGAAGACGGGATCCTGGTGCTCAAATCCGGCACGGAACTGACGGCCGTCGTCCTGCAGCGGCTGCGCAACTTCGCCGCCCTCAACCCGGTGAAGGAACCCATCTACGTGATGGGCTAAATCCCGGGACCATTCCGCCCTGTCGCCAAGCCTCCTCTTTCCTCCGGGAAAAAGACACTTGCGCGTCTCCCAACGGGTCTCGATCCCCCTCCCCCAAAAAACAAAATGCCGGAGGGCAAAGCCCTCCGGCAGCAAATGGGTTCTTACCAGACCCGGGAGTCCGCTTACGGCGTCGAATAGTCGCGGCCCTCGCCCGGCTTGGCAACCCGGGTGGTCGAACGCGTGATCTCCGTGACCTCACCCGGAGGCAACGGCGTGAAGGGAGGCCCGAACGTCGGGGGCGGAACCGGTGAACCCAGGCCACCCGAATTCCCTCCGGCCATCAGGATCTCCGGCTTGGTCCGGGCTGCCGTGGCTGTGGCGGTGAGCAACACGTTGGCCTGTTGAAGCACGGTGGCCAACGGGGCCTCTGCACCCAGTCGGCTGCGGGCCTGATCCACAAACGGCTGCAGGCCGGGCAACGCCCGGGTCACCGCGGCGAGAATCTGATCCTTCGCCTGAGGGGCCGCCGTCGCCGCGGCCAGCGCCACCACCGTGTAGTGTTGCGGGACCGCCTTGCACAGGGCCTCCACGATGGCCGCCGCCTGTTGAGGCGCCGCCGCCGCGGCGGCGGCTGCAACCTGGCCCACAAACTCTGCACTCGGCTTCTTTTGCAACGTCACCGCCCGGGCCGCTACGACCGGAGCCGCTGCGGGGGCCTGCCGGGCCAGCGCTCCCACCACGGCCACAGTGGCCGCGGGACGAATCGCATGGGACGCGCTGAGGATGTTGGCCGCACTCACGGCCAGGTCTTCGCCAGAAGCCCGGCCCAACAAGGCAGCTGCCTGCGCCGGCAGTTCCGCCACGGGAACATTTCGGAGCGCCTTGCGAGCTGTAGAAACGTCCATCGGCGCGGCCATGCCAATGGAGACAGTGACAGAAAGAATCGCCAGAGCCAGCGGGATTCGGTCAGATGCGCGTTTCATGTTTACTCGACCTCTTTGGTGCATGTCTGCCGTTCTTCTAGTCCCGGTTTCCTTTTGCGTCAAGTGATTTTCGGAAAACTTTTTGCACAGGAGACGCCCCTACCGGAGCCCCGGGGCAAGCACCACCATGTCGCTGTGTCAAACTCCCACCCGGAGCGGAGCCCGAGCCCTTTGGGTCCGGGGCGGCAAGCCCCCGCAAGCTGGCCCCCCTGCAATGGTCCTCGCCGCCGGCATTCTCCACGCCGTCGTGTCCCGGAATTCGGCGCGATTGCGGGCTCCACACATCAACCTCGAGCTGGTGCCTATTGGGCCCGGACGCCTTTCAGCCCTGTTGCTTGCAGCCCGTGGGCCGCAAAAACCACCCTGCCGTGCCCCCGCAGCCCAGGGCTGCGACGGATCGACCCTCGCCGCAGCCGAATCACCAGTTGCCATCCCCTGTGTGGTCGAATCACCCCGCCGCGGCTGATGACACGCGGGTCCCTCAAGGCAGCCCCCGACGCGCGCGCGCCCAACTGCCGTCCCCGGCACGTTACAGTCCGCAAGGGCCTGAACGGATCAGCGCTCCGGCCGGACCGCACCGGCCGAGCGGCCCTCTGCCAGAGGGTTCAACCCCACCCCAGCAGCCGTCCGCCCTGCCACACCAGAAAGGAGGCCGTCCAGGCCAGCAGCCCCAGATAGCACCACTGAAACAAGGGCCAACGCCACGAATTCGTCTCGCGTCGTACGATGGCC
>JAOADM010000012.1 GCA_026417315.1 Limisphaera sp. | reverse complement strand
CCCCAAGGCCGAGCAGCGCATCCGCGAACTCATCGGCCGGATCTCGCGGCGCTCCGTCAACAAGGTCAAACTCTACACCGATCCGGTGCCCATCTTCGATCGGTTCGGCATCACCAAGCAGTTGGAGACCGCCTTCGCCCGCGTGGTGCACCTGAAGAGCGGGGGGTACATTGTCGTGGACGAAACCGAGGCCCTGGTGGCCATCGACGTGAACACCGGCCGTCACAAGCTCGGCGGCAAGGACCAAGAATCCACCATTCTGCGCACCAATCTCGAAGCCGCCGACGAGATCGTCCGGCAGCTGCGCCTTCGCAACATGGGCGGGCTGATCGTCCTGGATTTCATCGACATGAAATCGCGGCGCGACCAGCAGGCGGTCTACCAGCGGATCAAGGAGGGCCTCAAACGGGACCGCGCCAAAACGCACGTCCTGCCCATCTCGCAGCTCGGTCTCATGGAGATGACCCGCCAGCGTCACACCGAGAGCGTTCAGGCGGCCATTTACGACGACTGCCCCTACTGCCGCGGCCGGGGCAAGGTCAAGAGCGCCCTCAGCATGAGCGTGGAAATCCAGCGCAAACTGACCGAAATCCTTCGGCGTCGCCCCCGCGACGAGTCCGACTTCCAGTTGCGCATCCTGGTCCACCCCAAGGTGCTGGAACGGTTGCGAACCGAGGACGAAAAGCTCCTCATCGAGCTCGAAAAACGCTACTTTGGAAAACTTACTTTCCGCGCCGATCCCTCGTTGCACCTGGAGGAATTCCGCGTGTTCAACGCGCTGACCAACGAGGAACTGGCCCACATCACGCCACCGCAACAGTCCTGAAGCGGACGATCCCCGGCCGACTTCTTTGAGCCGGGGCGCCCGCGGCCCGCGAGACCCCCGGGCCGCGGGCCGGCCCGTCTTTTGCCCTGTCGGTCCCGAGCCGGCCGAGGCCGGTGGTCGGTCGGACCGGTTGCCGTGAACGGCAGCCCGACGGAGGGCAGGGCATGGGGGCGGGCCCTTGGGATGGCCGCTCGTACCTTCCAATTCACGAACTTTTTCGTGGGCAGCCCTTGCGGTCTGGACTAGATTGAGCGTGTGGGCCGCCCGCGGAGTGCGAGTCCGTCCGCGGCAAGCCCCCGAACACGAGCACACGCAACCACGGAACCAGCCTATGATCCAGTGCACCGGCACCATCGGCGACATCCTCAATCACAAGGGACACCAGGTCTGGACCATCGAGCCTGATGCCACTGTGTTCGAGGCCATCCAGCGGCTGGCCGAGAAAAACGTCGGGGCTCTGCTGGTGATGGACGGGGACCGGCTGGTGGGAATCTTCTCCGAGCGCGATTACACCCGAAAGGTCGCCCTGCGCGGCCGTTCCTCCAAGGAGACGCGCGTGCGGGAGATTCTCTCCGACCGTGTGATCTGCGTCAGCCCGCAGCACTCGGTGGAGGACGGACTGCGCCTGATGACCGAGCATCGCATCCGGCATCTGCCCGTGTTGGACAATCAAAAAGTCGTGGGCATTGTCTCCATCGGCGATCTGGTCAACTGGGTCATCAATCAGCAGAGCCAGACCATCCGGCAACTGGAGACCTACATTGCAGGGGGTTATCCCGGCTGAACCGGAGCGGCCGGACCGCGGCGGCCGACCCGCACCGAGACATGCCGGGCCTCGGGCAGTACGAACTTTTTCACCTCCACGGTTACGGCCAGCGGACGGTAGCGCGTCAGGATGAAGTCGGCGATCTCGGCGGCCAGCCGCTCCAGCAGCCGCCAGTTCCGACCCTCTCCAAACCGGATCAGCTGCCGCGTCAATTCGTAGTAGTCGATGGTATTGGCCAGGTCATCCGTGGCCGCGGCGGCGGATTCGTCCACCTCCAACTCGACCGTCAACAACAGCCGTTGCGGGTGCGCGCGTTCCGCCTCAGTGACGCCTACACGATAAAAAACCTCCAGGTCTGTGACCGTAATCGTGGCCATGCACGGTTCCCTTTCAAAGCGCCAAGCCTTCTGCCAAGGGGGAACGGTCCATGGGGTCCGCGTCGGCCGTGCTTCGTTGCCACAGCGCTTGCAACAAACGCCGGGAAGGTTCGTTGAGATCCTCCTCCAGAGCCGCTTGCAGGGGCAACCATTTCCAGGCCTGGCTTTCCCCGTTCAACCGCACTTGCGGCCGGCCGACCACACGACACGTGTAACAAAGCAGCACGAAGTGAGCGGGCCGATAGAACTCCTCCGGCCGAATGCAGTCCTGCACCCCCACGAGCCGGATCCCGCTCACCTCCAGGCCGGTCTCCTCGCGCAGTTCGCGGCGCAACGCCTCCTCGCAACGCTCCTGCCGCCGCACCTTGCCGCCGGGGATGCCCCAGCGGCCGGACCACTTGGCCGTGCGCACCAGCAGGACCTCGTCCCGCTCATTGAACACTGCCGCCCCCACCGTCACCACGGGCCCGCGGGCGGCTGAAAATGCCGCCGGTGGCGGCCAGGCAAACTGGAAGAGCTCCAGGTACTCTTCCAATTCTCCCAGATGTTCCACGATGAGATCCGGCTTCGCCGCCTGCAGCTGGGGGAGCGTGTTGTAACCGGTCAGAACCGCACAGGCCCCCACGCCCCCATGCCGGGCGGTCTCGATGTCGTGTTGCATGTCCCCCACGAAGAGCGTCTCCCCGGCAGCGGCTTGCTGCTCCGACAAGAGCCGACCAATCCACAGACGCTTGTCCCAGGCCTCGACGTAGGCCGCGTCCAGCCAGCGCTCCAGGCCCGTCTGCCGCGCCTGCACCTCGAAGTACTCGCGCTTGACCGTGCTCAAGACGAACGTGCGCAGCCCGGCCTCGCGACAAAACCTCAGGAACTCCCGCGCATGGGGCAGGGCCACGACACGCTCCTGAGCCCGGCCGAAATGCTCGTGAAACCAACGCTCCAGTTGTGCCAGCGGGACCTCCGGCACGTGCCGCTCATAAAACCGCACAAAGGGCAGACAGAACTCGGCCCGAAACGTCTCCAAATCCATCTCCGAACGGCCCGCCCGGCGCAGCACATGATTCGTCGCCTCCCACACCGCCTCCAGATCGTCCACCAGCGTGCCCGACCAGTCCAAAATCACGTTCCGAATCACGCAGCGAGTCTAATGCCGCTGCTCGGACCGAGACAACCTCGGTCGAGCGCACCCCGCTCCCTCGTGGCGGAAGCCGGAGACCGAGTCGTGTGCCGGGGCCCCCGCCGCAAGCCGGCCTGGTTGCCACGACAGGGCTTGGAGTGCCGGGCGCCGTTGCAGGAAAGGGCACCCCGGGGACTTTCGCCAACAGCCGCCGTGGTCGGCCCGACGACAGCCTTGATTCCGCCGTTGCCGTTCGGCCGTGTCACCCGTCAAAGTGACGGGCGTCGCTATCGATGGGAAACGATCCCGAAAGCACAGAGACCGGCAGAACGCCCTCACGAGGTTGGCTGCCGCTGCAGAACCTACTGCTCGCCGCTTTGGTGATGGCAGCCGTGGGTTGGGGTGTGGAAACGTGGAATCGCGCCCGAGGCTGGCCCCTCGGCAGCAAAATCTTGGATGGGCCAGTGGCGGCCAAGAAGCTGACCGGGCTGGTGCTCGTGGCCTGGCCTTTGAGTCTTTTGTCGGCCCGGTTCGCTGCTCAATGGCTCCTGGCCCGGGCCCGGGCGGGCTCGAATCCTGGCCTCCGACTCTGGCTGGTGGCAGCAACCCTGGCGTTGATCCCGCAGACAGCCATTGATTTGTTCTGCCGACGCGTGTGGGGAGCCTACGAGTGGAGCCAGCCGCGCTGCGCGTGGGAGGGCATTGTCTTCGATTGGTTGCCCGGGTTGTGGCTGGCGCATCTGTTGGCCCTGGCGGGGGCGGTGCCGGCACTGCTGGACAAACGGCCCGTGCCCTCGTTGCCTCCGGTCGGGGCGTTTCTGCTGTGGGTGGGTTGGAACCTCCTCTGGCTGGGGGCATGTTGGGGCCGAGTGGCCGAGGCAACTCTGGCCGCGGTGTTGGCGCCGTTCACCATGGTAACGTTGTGGGCGTTTCGGAACGGGTACCCGGCCCGCGGGTGAGCGGGCAAGGCGGACGGGAGCATCTACCAACGTTCGATCTCTGCGTGAAGTTGCGCCAGGTCCGGATCTTGCAGGGCCATGCGCTTGAGCTCGGCCGGATCTCCGATCGCCCATGCCCGTCGCAGCCAATGCCGCGCCTCGTCCAGCCGGTGCATCTGGCAGGCGTAACAGGACAGGTTATAAGCGACGAGGACCTCCCGCGGGAATCGCTCGGCCGCCGGGAGCAGCGCTTCCCAGGCGCGTTCGAGTCCGCCCTGGCGCGCTCGACGCAACGCGTAGGCCCGGTGCAGCCAGCCGCTCGGCCGATCGGGGGCCCGTTGCACCAGCGCTTCGGCGGTTTGCACCGCCTCGTCCCACCGTTGTTGGGCGGCCAGGATGGCCCAATGCAACTCCAGCACATCCGGGTGCGGCTGAGGCTGATGAAGCAGCGGCAGCAGTTCCTGTTCGGCCTCTTCGAGGCGGCCCAGTTCCATCCAACCCAGGGCCGCCGTGAGCCGGTGCCGGTCGGGATAGTCCAGCTCGTCCATGCGGTCTGCGTGCACGCCGGCAGGGAAAGGCGAGTGATGCGGCTCAGTTGACCAACCGATACCAGTTGTCGCGCTGGCGCGGTTCATAGCCCAGGTCCCGGATCAACCGGTGCATGTCCGCCACGGTCATCCGGAAGGCCGCCCCGGCCTGGCGCACCACGTTTTCTTCGATCATGATGCTGCCCAGGTCGTTGGCGCCGAAACGCAGACCCAACTGGCCAATCTCGGGCCCCTGGGTGACCCAGGAGCTCTGCACATTCTCAAAGTTGTCGAGGTAAATCCGCGCCAGTGCCTGGGTGCGCAGGTACTCCTGGGCCCCGGCCCGGGGCAATCGCAGCCTGGTGTTTTCCGGCTGAAAGGTCCATCCGATGAACGCCGTGAAGTATCCGCCGGTGGGGGCCCCGGGGCCGGTGGCACGGGCGTTGCCCGCCCGTTGCAGGGACCGGTCCTGCAACGAGCGCAGGCGTTCCAGATGTTCGATGCGATCCTCCACCGTCTCGACATGACCGAACATCATCGTGGCGGTCGAACACAGGCCGAGTCGGTGGGCTGTCTCCATCACGTGCAGCCATTCTTCCGCCGTGGCTTTGAGCGGGGCGATGCGCCGGCGGACGCGGTCCACCAAAATCTCCGCCCCCCCGCCGGGGATCGAACCCAGTCCCGCAGCTCGGAAATCCCGCAGGATCTGTTCGACCGGCTCCTCGAAGACCTTCTGAAAGTGAATGAATTCCGGCGGGCTGAATCCGTGGATGTTGATTTGCGGGAAGCGGCTGTGGATGTGATGGAGCATGTCCAGGTACCACTGCTTGGACAATCCGGGGTGATGGCCTCCCTGCAACAGGATCTGCGTGCCCCCGAGGGCCAGGGTTTCCTCGATTTTGCGATCCAGCTCTTCGAAGCTGATCACGTACGCGTCCGGATCCCGTGTGGTCCGATAGAAGGCGCAAAACTTGCAGTACACGTTGCAGACGTTGGTGTAATTGATGTTGCGGTCGATGATGTAGGTGACGATTTGGGCGCCGCGGCCCTCGTAGGCCCGGGCCTTGGCCAGTTGGCGTCGTCGGTCGGCCAGCATCCCCAGTTCCGGCAGCGGCAAGTCGTAAAGCCGCCGGGCCTCCTCGGGCTGGATGCGCTCGCCGTTCCAGACCTTCTGCAGCAACGTGTCCAATGGGGTCGCGTCCATGCCAGGCTCGAATGTAGCCGTGCGCCCGCCGGGCGCAACGCGCATCTTGGCCACCCTCGGTCCCGCAGCGGGGCGTTCGGGGAAGCGTGGGCACGCCGGACGGGCCTCCGGGCACGGAGGGGTTGGGGGACCGGGTCCCGCATCCGCGCGGCCCGGCCGAGGGCACCGTGCAGGGGGCAATGCGCCGGGCCGCTTTGCGTGGGAACGTGCTTTCTTCCGGAGAGCGGATGATGTTCAATGGGCGCACCATGAGTGAGACCCATGCCATGACGACCACGGCGTTCGAACTGCCCGGGTACCGGGTGGTCCAAAACTACGGAGTGGTGCGAGGCATTGTGGTCCGGTCTCGAAGCCTGTTCGGAAATCTGGGCGCCAGTCTGCAGACCCTGATTGGGGGCAACATTACGCTGTACACCCGGTTGTGCGAGCGGGCCCGGCAAGAGGCCTTCGATCAGATGCTGGCCCACGCGGGGCAGTTGGGAGCCAACGCTGTGATTGGCGTTCGCTACGATGCCACCGAGCTGGGTTCGGGCGTGACAGAGGTGCTGTGCTACGGGACGGCGGTGCGCGTGGAGCCGGTGACCGGCACTCCGTCGTCGTCGTTGACCGGCGGATCGTGCGACTGGCAAAACCGAGGGCAACGGGATTAGATTGTTACGCCTATGGCTGGACACAGTAAATGGGCAAAGGTCAAGCACTTCAAAGGCGCCCTGGACGCCAAGAAGGGCAAATTGTTCTCCAAACTGGCGCGGGAGATCATGATCGCCGCCCGACAGGGGGGCGGCGATCCCGAGATGAATCCCCGACTGCGGATGGTGCTGTTGAAGTGTCGGTCCGCCAACATGCCCAAGGAGAACATCGAGCGGGCCATCGCCAAGGCCACGGGCAGCGCCGAATCGGGCAACTATGAGGAGATCACCTACGAGATCTACGCCCCCCACGGCGTGGCCCTGCTGGTGCCGGTGAGCACGGACAACCGCAACCGGACTGCCGCCGAAATCCGCAGTCTGGTCACGCGCAATGGCGGTTCCATGGCCACCACCGGCGCCGTCAGCCACCTGTTCCAGCGCAAGGGCCAGATCATCGTGGCCCGGGAAAACGCCCAGGAAGACACCCTCATGGAGATCGCGCTGGAAGCCGGGGCCGAGGATTTCCGGGCCGATGAACAGGGCTACGAAATCATCACCGAACCCTCGAAATTCGAGGCGGTGCACCGGGCCCTGGAACAGCGCGGCATCAAATGCGAAGTGGCCGAGGTGACCGAGCTGCCGATCACCACGGTGCCCCTGCGGGATCCGGAAGCGATCGCCGCGGTCAATCGCCTGATCGAGGCGCTGGAGGATCACGACGACGTCAAGGAGGTCTATTCCAACGCCGAGTTCCTCAACTAAAGCGCCGGTTCTCCCCCTCATGCCCGTCGGCCCGGTGACCCGCCCTCCCGGCTCCGGCTCGGACCCGCGGCGCGGGGCCCTGCGCTGTTTTTGCCGGCCATGAAGACGCTGCGGCTGGACCGCTGGCTGCCCTCGCTCTTGCACCGGTTGGCCGGCGCCGTCTGTCGCCAACCCCGCTGGTTTCTCCTCGCGCATCTGGTGCTGGCCGCGGCGGGCGTACTGTACACCGTTCAGCATCTGCAGTTCGACACCAGCCGCGGCAACCTGGTCGGCAAACAACTCCGCTACCACCAGAACTTCCTGCGATTCCGCGAAGAGTTCCCCAAGCCCGACGACCTGGTGGTGGTGGTGGAGAGCGACGATGCCGAGGCCAATCGCCAGTTCGTCGAACGCCTCGCCGCGCGGCTGGAGCGGGAGCCCGAGCTGTTTCCCCGCGTCTTTTACAAGGGCGATCTCAAGCTGCTGGGCAACAAAGCCCTTCATCTGCTGTCGGAGAGCCAGCTGCAATCCCTGCGCGATCAGTTGCAGGCCTATCAGCCGTTTCTGCGGTCCCTGGCCGGCGCCACCAACCTAGTGTCGCTCTTCGACCAGGTGAACACGTGGTTCCGGACCTCGCGCAACGCGGCCCCCGAACAACAGCAGGCGTTGCTGGAGGCCCTGCCGGCGCTGGAACGCATCCTGTCCCAGGCGGCCGCCTCGTTGCATCGCCCCGGCCTGCCGCCCTCCCCCGGTGTGTCGGCTTTGTTCAATGCCGGCGAAGAAGCCGTGCACGCCGAGTACCTGGCCTACAACGGGGGCCGCCTGTTTCTGGTGACCACCCACCCGCCCTCCGTACAAAAAGAGGTCGAAGCCATCGATCGTCTGCGGCAGCTGGTGGAGGAAACCCGCCGGGAGGTGCCCGGAGTCAATGTGGGCGTCACGGGCGAAACCGTGCTCGAGCACGACGAAATGCGTCAGGCCCGACGCGACACCACGCAGGCCAGCGTCTGGGCCCTGGTGCTGTGCGCGGCCCTCTTCATTGCGGGCTATCGCGAAACGGGCCGCCCCTTGAAAGCCATGGCCACGCTCCTGATCGGCGTGGCCCACACCCTGGCCTTCGCCACCGCCACCGTCGGGCACCTCAACATTCTCACGATCACCTTCGTGCCGATCCTGGTCGGTCTGGCCATCGATTTCGGGATTCACCTGGTCACACGGTACGAGGAGGAACTCCGGATGGGCCATGGCCGCGTCCAGGCCCTCGAACGCGCCATGGTCAACACCGGCCAGGGCATTTGCACCGGGGCCCTGACCACCGCGGGAGGATTCCTGGCGATGAGCCTGACGCAGTTCAAAGGCATTCAGGAGATGGGCTGGATCTGCGGCGGCGGCATGCTCATTTGTCTGGTGACGACGCTGACCTTTTTGCCGGCACTGCTGTTGGCCGGTCGCCAAAACCTTTGGGATGAAACCTCGGTACGTCCACCGGTGCGGGCCCGCATCGAGCAACTCTGGCTGAGGCGGCCCCGGACCGTCCTGGGCATCAGCGGGCTCCTGACGGTGGCGGCCGCCGGACAGGCCCTCCGCGTCCCGTTCGACTACAACCTGCTCAATCTGCAAAGCCAGAGCCTGCCCGCGGTCGTCTTCGAAAAAAAACTGATCGAATCCGCCGGTCGCTCGCTCCTCTACGGAGTCGTGATTGCCGACTCCCTGCCGGAAGCGCAGCGACTCCAGGCGCAGCTGGAACAGTTGCCCGCCGTGGCCAGTGTGGAAAGCTTGGCACCTCTCCTGGCGGCAGAACCGGGGCCCAAGTCCAACCTCATTTGCCAGATTCGCGAGCTGGCCGCCACGGTGCGGCTGAACCCGCCGGATGCAACCCCCGTGGCGCTGGGCGAGTTGAGCCGGACCCTCTGGGGCTTGTCCGGCTATCTCGGTCTGGCCCTGGAAAACGTCGGCACGAACGATCCGGCCCTGGCGTCTCAACTCGAACGCCTGCGCCACACCGTGATCGACACGCGGCGGGCAATGCTCGATGAATCGCTGGGCCCCGAATCCGACCGCGCCCGCAAACTCGGCCTCTATCAACGCGCCTTCTTCACCGATTTGCAACAGACCTTCCGGGCCCTGCAGGAACAAGATCCCTCCGGCCCGATGCAACTGGATGATTTGCCTCCCGCCCTGAGGGAACGGTTCGTGGGCAAAAGCGGAAAGTTGCTCTTGCAGGTGTTTCCGAAGGACGACGTCTGGCAGCGGCAACCTCAGGAGCAATTCGTTCGGCAACTGCGCACGGTGGATCCGGACGCCACCGGAACCCCCGTGCAACTTTACGAGTACACCACGCTGCTCAAACAAAGCTACGAAACGGCGGCCTGGTATGCGTTGGCGGCCATTACGGTGCTGGTGGCATGGCACTTCCGCAGTCCGCTGGCGGTGGTGCTGGCGCTGCTGCCCGTGGGCCTGGGCATGCTCTGGATGACAGGCTGGATGGGATGGCGTGAGGTGCCGTTCAATCCGGCCAACATCATGACCCTGCCCCTGGTCGTGGGCATCGGCGTCACCAACGGCATTCACATCCTCAATCGCTTCGCCGAGGAGCAGGAACCAGGTCTGCTGGCCAAAAGCACCGGCAAGGCCGTCTTGGTTTCCGGGCTGACCACCGTGGCCGGCTTCGGCAGTCTGATGCTGGCGGATCACCAGGGCATCGCCAGCCTGGGCTTTGTGATGAGCACCGGGGTTACGGCGTGCATGGTGGCCGGACTGGCCGTGTTGCCCGCGTTACTCGTGTTGCTGGCCGGGCCCGGCTCCTCCCGCGGCCGGTAAAGGCCTGCCGCTTCGAGCCCGCCACTGCGGCGACGCGGACTTGCCGAAGTGTGCCCGGGAATCTGCAAGGCACCGACTCTCGGGCTGGCATTCGCCCACCGGTTGCGGCTGATGCACCGAGAGGATGTCTTGAGCGCCGCAACGCCGAGGCGGTTTGTCAAGGGGACCGACCCCGGTCCGCAAGTTCCTCCCCGACCCACCGGCCGGACGTTGCGTGCCGTCCCAGTCCCCGGCTGAGCACACCCGGTCGAACCGCCCCCGCCTGCGAGGCGGACTCGATCCGGTTCGAGCCTCCGCCGAACGACCCGAACTGTCGGGGAGCGCCTGCTGCCCACGGATCAAAGTTGGTGAACTCCGGGACCTGGACGGTCCCGTTCCTCAGCCCCGGGCCGGCGCTGGCCCGCGGTTTGCTTTGCTGGGTCTCGCTCGCTCGCAGCGAGCGTGAGTGGAGGTAAACTTATGAAATTCACCTGGTCAGCTCGAATCGCTTTCCTGGGGGTGCTGGCCTGCCTGGGCTGGTGCGGGTGCAGCTCGCTGGACCCGCAATCAACCTCCCAGCCTCGGTTTCATGAAGCCGCGCAGGCCAACCTGATCGTACAGTTTTACAGCTGGGAACATTCCCACATCCTGCGTCCGGACTATCGGCAGGAGGGCTTTCTCGTCCCGGTGGCACGAACCAACCTGAGCGAGCACCTTCGTCGCCTGCAGGTGGATCGAAATCTGGCCGTGGTGATCATCGGCATCAGTTACAATGCGGAGGAACGAACCCGACTGATCGAGGGTTGGAAGGATCTGCTCTTTTCGGAAGGGTTTCGGAGAGTTGTCTGTTTGCGAGGCGAAGGTGTCCGGAAAGTGGACGGGCTGGTGATTTTGGACGATTCACGCTTGACCCCGCAGGCAGGATCCCCGCAGATGAGCCACCGGGGATCGCCATGAAATCGAGGCGTCGCGCAGCTTCTCGACCGCCGCTGGAGCGGATGCTCCGCATTCATCAGGAGATCCAGGCCGGTCGCTATCCCAACGCCACCACCCTGGCCGAACAGCTCGAGGTCAGCGTCAAATCCATCCAACGCGATCTCGAATTCATGCGAGACCGGTTTGGTCTGCCCCTGGCCTACGATCCCCACCGGTTCGGGTACTATTACACCGAGCCGGTGGATTCCTTCCCCACCGTGCAGCTCAGCGAAGGTGAACTGGTCGCCCTCGTGCTGGCCGAGAAAGCGCTGCAACAATATCGGGGCACGCCGTTCGAGCGGCCCCTGCTCAGCGCCATCCAAAAAATGGAGCAGGGCCTGCCCGACACCATCTCCGTCAACCTCGCCGAAGTGGAGCGCGCCTTCTCCTTCCGTCAACGGGCCGAGCCCCGGCTCGACCTGGCGATCTTCGATGCGCTCAGCCGGGCGGTGACGCGACGCCAGCAACTCGAAATCCTGTATCGCAAACCCGGCCAACGTCAGGCCGAGCGCCGCCGCATCGATCCCTATCACCTGGCCAACATCAACGGTGAATGGTACCTCTTTGCCCACGATCACCTCCGCGGTTCGCTGCGGACCTTTGTCCCGGCGCGCATCCTCGAAGTCCGGCCCACGGGCCGCACGTTTGCCCGACCGGCCCGGTTTTCCCCGGACCAAATCCTGCGCGGCAGTTTCGGCGTTCGTTCCGGCACGGGGCATTACCATGTCGTCCTGCACTTCGTCCCCCCGGCCGCGGATTACATCCGCGAAAAGAAATGGCACGAGTCACAGCGGATCCGCGAACGTCGGGATGGCAGCCTGGAACTGCACCTGGAACTCACCAGCCTCGAAGAGATCGCCCCCTGGGTCCTGAGCTGGGGCGGTCAGGCGCGCGTTCTGCAACCGCGCGAACTCGTGCTTCGGGTCCGAGACGCTGCGCAGCGTTTGTTGACCCTCCATTCCGAAGATTGACAGACGCCCGCCCACCGCGTCGGGGCTCCGCCTCCAACGCAGCCCCATGGCACGGACCGACCCCGGCAGGCCGACACCGATGGACCGTGTTTCCGGGAAGGCGGCCGGGGCAGCGTCGATCGACAGGGACTTCGGACCCGCAGCGCGGGTTTCTGCCGCACCGCCGTCGTGGCTCAGGCACCGAACGGTGAATTGCCCCTGTTGCGCCGAACCCGATGCGTTCGTAAGGTGGGGCCATGCTCAAGACCTCCAAATCCTGCATCGCCGGGTTTCGGATCCAGCCCGGGCCCGCCGAGGAATCCCTGACCGCAGCCACCCCGGTGGGACGGCTGTGCCCAACCGGATCGGCCCTCCCTCGAGGCGCGGTGTGGATGCTGGTGGCCTTCCTTTTGGGCACAGGTTCCGCCCGGGCCGAGTCCTGGGATCTGCAGCCGCACTCCGTGGGTTGGCACGCCTCCCTGGCCATCAATCAGCGCGGGCGGGACATGGGCGCGGGGGAAGCCTTCGCCTGGTGGCGGCTTCCCTGGGCATGGACGCTCGGATCGGGCTGGCAGGTGGAATCGCACCTGACGGCCGGCCTGGGTTGGCTGGGAGGGCGAGGTGCCACCGCAGGCAGTTTCCGCACCGGACCGGCCTTCTCCCTGCGACCGCCCGGGGCCCCGTTCTGGATCGAGTTGGGCATCAGCCCGACCGTGCTCACTCGGCATACCTTCGGGGGCCTGGATCTCGGGATCGGATTCCAGTTCACCAGCTACGCCGGGATGAACTGGGACATCTCACGACACTGGGGCCTGGGGTACCGATTCGAACACATGTCCAACGCAAGCCTCAGCTCCAGCAACCCCGGCCTCAACAGCCACACCTTCACCGTGTACTACCGATTCTGAGAACGTGCGGGTGCCGGGCAGGCGGGCCCGAAGGGGCGCATAGCCGGTCGCCCGCACGCCCGGCGGCGGTTGAGCAGCGCGTGACAGAAAAACCAGCTCCCGGCAACGGCTGCCAACCTCGGCGCAGTTCGTCCGCCCGCGGGGTAAATGCGCCGGTCCCTCTCACGGCCTCCGCGAGGCGGTCACCATGGGGAAATCATCGGTCCGGAACGGCGATGCCGGCAAACCGTCTCTGTTCCACAAATTGACCACCGGACAATCCGCCCATCCGTAGCGCACCGCCACCGGCCGCGGCACCTGTGGACTTCGCACCTCGACCGTGTCGCCCACAATGCGCGCCTCCGCCCAAACGAACTTGCGATCCTCTCCACAGATCGCAAATCCCTTCAACGGCCCGCCGCGGGCTTCCAGGCCGCGCCCGACAAAGTCGAACGAGACAATCGCCCGATCTCCTTCGAAACGCACACTGCGATACAACGGCCCGGACCAGGTGATCTTCTCGCCATATGCGATGGACCGCGCCGCCAGCGCCAGACGCTCGCCCACCGGCTTCTTCCAAACCGGATGAATATCGTTGGGATCGCCCACATCCGTGGTCACCACCACGCCCACCTTCGGCAATTGCCGCATGGCCAGCATCTGCGCCTCGCGCAATTCGGCCCACGCGCTCTCAGCCGGCTCGTCCTTGATCGGCAGGAACGGCGCCAGTTGCACCGCCAGAAACGGAAAATCGCCCTGCCGCCAGTCCCGACGCCAGTTGCGAATCAGGTCCGGGAACAGGCTCCGATACTGCTCCGCCCGACCCACGTTGGATTCGCCCTGGTACCAGATCACGCCCCGAATGCCGTACGGAATCAGCGGCGAAATCATTCCATGGTACAACTCCGACGGTTTCCAGGGCGGCCAGGGTGCATTGCGTTTGAATTCCCGGCCCGCCTGGCGCGCCTCGTCCCGCTCGCGTTCCCAGGCACGGAGCGCCTCCTGGTACTGCCGGTATTGCTCCGGGTAGGTCTCCAAGATCTCGCGCACGTACCGCGGCCGCATCTCCAGGGCTTCACGGCTCATCCATGCCTCGGCCGGCGACCCGCCCCAATCCGATCGAATCAAACCCACGGGAACCCGCCGCGCCTGCTGGATCGCCCTTCCGAAATAGTAAGCCACCGCCGAAAAGGACCTGGCCCGCTCCGGGGTGCATACCTCCCAACGGGCGTTCAGTCGGATCGTGGGCGCGTCCGCCTTCACATTCGGCACGTCCAGAAACCGGATCCAGGTGTTTGTGGCCGAGGCGATGTCCGCCTCCGGTTGAAAGCTCCGCTCCAACGGCCATTCCATGTTGGACTGGCCGCTGCACAGCCAAACCTCCCCTACCAGCACATTGGTCAGCCGCAGCGTTCGGCTGGCTGACTCCACCACCATCTCGTAGGGACCACCGGCCCGCAACGGCGCCAGGCGCACCTCCCATTTGCCGTTCTCGACGCGCGTGCTTCGTGCCTGCCGGCCCAGGCGCACCGTGACTTTCTCGCCGTCATCGCCCCAACCCCAAACCGGCACGGGTTGCCCCTGCTGCAGGACCATGTGGTCGGTGAACACCGGAGCCAGCTGAAAATCCGCCCGCACGCCCTGACCGGAGACCAGCCACAACCCCAGAGTCGTACCGAGGACAAACTGGAACGCTCGTTTCATGCCGCCACTGCTATCGGGACGGCCGCCAGTGTCAACGTCAAAGCCGTTGGCGGCATCCGCCGGAGCCCGAATCTTTCGGCGATTTGGGAGGAGTTCCCGGCGGGATTGCCTCCACAGGGACCGCCGAAACTTCGGCTCGGGCCCTGTGCACGCTGGAGAGCATCCCATCCTCGAAAAGTCCTCATCGTCGATCGCCGGCCACGCGTTGAAAACGCTCCCGTGCGCGGGCTGATCGAACCTTGGCCCGGGTGCACCCGGCTTGGAAACCACGGCATGCCGCAGGGCAGTGTCCCCGGCGGTGCCCCAGGCCGCCACTTTCAGACCGAAAAGTCCGAGCTGCCCAAACACCGCTTCGCCACGAGGCGCCCGGCACAACCGCACCGTCTCTGGGGAAGATCCAACGCGCCCAACCGAAACGCCTCGGTTGCGAGGTCCGGGGAGCCTGCCTAGGCTGGGGCCATGCCGTACCTGGGAATCGAGATTGGCGGGACCAAACTCCAAATGCTCGTCGCGGAAACGCCCTTTCACATTCTGGAGCGGCGAGAAACGCGGGTGGAGGCCGCGCAGGGTGCGGAGGGCATCCGCGCCTGGATCGCCCGGGAGCTGTCGTCATTGCTGGAGACACACCAGGTGAGCGCCGTGGGGGTGGGTTTCGGAGGACCCGTGGACCGCAAACGCGGGTGTGTGGCGCGTTCGCACCAGATCGAAGGCTGGGCGGGATTCCCGTTGCAGGAATGGCTGCATCAACTCGCCAAAGTGCCGGTGGTCATCGAGAACGATGCAAACACGGCCGCCCTCGGCGAGGCATGGCACGGTGCCGGCCGACATCGGGATCCCGTTTTCTACATCACGCTGGGCAGCGGCGTGGGAGGCGGCCTGGTCACGGGCGGCCGCATTTACCATGGCAAGCCGCCCGGAGAGGCAGAGGTGGGCCACGTCCGATTGGACCGGGAGGGCACCACACTGGAATCGCGTTGTTCCGGCTGGGCAGTGGACCAGCGCATCCGGGCTGCCGTGGCCCGGGGCTCCGAGGGATCGCTCGCGCGCCGCGTGCGTGAGGATCCCGGACAGGAAGCGCGGCACCTGGCTGCCGCGCTGGCCGACGGCGACCCCCTGGCCGCGGCGCTGGTGCGAGAAATCGTCGAGGACCTGGCCTTCGGGCTCTCTCACGTGGTCCATCTGTTCCATCCCGAGGTCATCATCCTCGGCGGGGGACTCTCCGGGTTGGGCGAACCGCTGCGGGCGGGCGTTGCCTCCGCGTTGCCCCGGCACCTGATGGAGGTGTTTCGACCCGGGCCGGAGATTGCCTTGTCAGCCCTGGGCCGGGACGCGGTCCCGGTTGGCGCGATCGAATTGGCGCGCTGGGCCTGACCCCGTGCGCGACCCCGTGGAGTGGCCCCCGGCTTCCGTTCCTGTTGGCACCGCTGAACGTTGCCCGCGAGCCGTCCATGCCATGCGCTCCGCGACCGGCCAACGGCCCGGGACTCCTTCCCGTGCCCGCCCGGGCTGCGGTCCCCGGCAAAGTTCACCAGGTCCGCCGCGCTGATCGCGGTCCGACACCGCGCAGGTCCAACGGCTGAAAGCCGATGAAGCGCGCGGGCGAGCCGGGAGCCAGACGAAAATCACCCTCGCGGGGCCCCACGAACAGGGGATCGCCAAAGAGCGAGTTCCGATCGTGGCCCCGTGCCCGCCAGTCGGCCCAGCTACGGCCGCCGAACTTCCAGTTCTCCCAATTGGCACCCGGCCGAAGGTCCCAGTACAGGTTGCCATCGATCACAAAGCGATCGTTGTTCCAGCTGCCCCCCAGCAACACGCCCTGGTCGAACAGCACAATGTTGTTGGTAAAAATGAAGCTGATGTGCTCCTCCTCGCGCGAGCGCTGCAGTTGATGGTCGCGGGCAAAGGCGAAAATGTTGTTCCGCACCACGTTGGTCGCGCCGTAGTGCTGGTGGAACCCCCCGTGGGTGGTACGATACACCAGATTGCTTTCGGCCAGGATCCCGGCCGTGCCCTCGTCGAAGTAAATGCCCCACCCGCCGTACCGCAAACCCGCGATGTCATGCCAGAGATTCTGCACGATGCGCGTGCCCACCTGGCGGCCCAGCGTGTAAATGCCTCCCATGTCGCTGAGGATGGGGCCGTCGCCATCGGACTGAACCCCGATGTGATGGACGTGATTCCCGGCCACGAGCTGGTTGGTCGCCAGGGCCCGCGGATCGTAGCCCCACGTCCAACCCACCGAAATCCCGGTGTAATAAAAGTCGTGAACGTGGTTGTGCAGGATCCGGTTGTCCGGAGACTGGCCGATCCAGATGGCCACCGCGCTGTGGAAGATCCGGCCTCCGTGATGGAGATGACAATCGGCAACTTCATTGGCCCGGGCGATTTCCTCGACGCGGGTGCGGATCTGAGTCTCGCCCATCTTGATCCCCCCGCCGCCCAGGTCGGCGAACTCACAGGCCACGACGCGGTTCGACTGACAGCCGCGGCCCAGTTCCAAGCCATAAGTGCCCAGCTGAACAAATCGGCAACCCTCGAAGCGACTGTCCCGCAAGCCCGTCGCGCGCACCGCCGCCGGCACACCCACCGCCGCCTGGGCGAACCCGCCCACCTCGTGCGATGGTGCCGGCCAGGCCATGGCCAACCGGCGCGCCTCCTCGGCGTCCCGCGGAAACCACCACTCCGTGTGCGCGAAGGTCAACCCGGCGAATCGAACTCGTTCGACAAACTCCCCCGCCTCGGGCCGCCCGCGAATCTCCACGACCGCGGGCAACCCACCGATGATCCCCTCGCTGCCCACGGGCGTCTCGCCCGGCCGCGGCAGGTACAGGAGTCGACCTGTTTCCGCCTCCCACCACCATTCGCCGGGAGCATCCAGAAACTCGCGCGCTCCTTCCAAGTAGTACGGGTCGCCGGGGTCCATCTGAAACACGGATCGCTTGCCAAAGCTGAGAATCCGTTCGGCCGCGTTCACCTCCGTAATCGGCAGATGAGAGTCCGTCCACCGACTCATCACCACCGCTTCGGCAAGGGTCAGGGTGGGCCCCAGCGGGACGTCTCCGGCCTTGTAACGGATGCGCCGCTGGCCCTCGTGCCACTGCGCAGTCCGATCCGGCAGGGATTCCACGGCCAGATAACCCCGGTTGGGATGGCGCGCACGCACAGCACGGCGGCCGTTGATCCAGAGCTGTCGGAAGGGTTCCCGGCTCTCGCGCAGCCCGGGCACGGGCGCGATCCACAAGGTGCGATCCCCCTGCACTTCCACCTGCCACTCGGGGATGCGCCGTCCGGCGCTCAAGATCGGCTGCTCGTTCCCGTGCGCCACGATCTCGAGGTTCGAATCGACCGACGTCAACACCAGGGGCTCTGGCAAAAAGTAGGTGCCGCCCCGCACCTGAATCACGGCGCGGGCACGGGCAGCCGCCGTGTCCTTCGCGCGCAGCTCCCGCACCGCTTGGACGGCCCGGGCCAGCGAAGCAAACGGGCCATCCTCACCTCCCCGGAGCGGGACCGATTGCCGGCCGGACCATGCATCGTTGCCATTGGTGGCCACGTAAAACACGATGGGACGCGGAGCGCCCGGGTCGGGGATACGGCTGCCCTCCGATGGGGCTCCGGCCGCAACGCCGCTCAAGAGCCCGATCGCGCCCACCCACCCCAAGCCCGCCCAGCTCACAGCCCGCCAGCCCGCACCGGGGCGGCCCGGACGTCTCCTCCGCTGCCTGCCTGTTTGCGCACCCGCAATGGTTCTGCTTCGATCCAACCCGCTCATACGTCGTACTCCCCGTCACAGCAGGGCGATCCTCAGCGCCCGCCGCGGTCGCCGGGCTCCTCGGCAGCGTTGTCCCGCACGACGATGCCCGGTCGCTCCGGCGCCCGAATTTGCAGCCGGCCGCGCATGAGATTGCCCGTGATGACCGCGCGTTGCACTCCCTCGCCCAATTCCACCTGGGGTTTGTCCGCCTGAAACTCACACCCGCGCACCAGAACCCGTCCGCTCTCGAACTGCAACGCCGCGCGGCCCTCGTTTTTCCGGTCCCACTGCACAAAGGTGCAGTCGCTGAACCCCACTGTGCCCTGTCCCGCCACCCGGGCGATCTGATGGCACGGGCCCCAGAAGGCGCAATTGACGAAACGCACCGCCCCGGTGTGCCGGCTCTCCACCCGCACCATGGTCGGGTCCGGGCCGTTGAAGGACACGAACTCGCCATTGCTGATCAGCAGGCCATAGGGCGCGCTTTGCTCCACCAGGACCGCCGTGTGGCAGTCGTCGGCTCCAATGCCCAGGAAATTGCCGTTGCACACGCCGGCTTTCGTGGCGATGAACTTGTATCCCACGCTGTATCCGAAGCAGAACGTGTTGAACACGTACTGCCAGTCGCTGCGGCCGAAGATGAAGGCCTCGCCGTGCTGCTGCTGCCAGGCCCGCACTTTGGGCCGCAAGCTCCACCAGGGATTGAAGTGCACGTTCTCGATGCGACCGATGTCGTAGATGGCGTCCACGTAAATGCCCCGGCGCAGGGGCTGACCGTGCACATCCCGAATCAGATGCCGTTCGTTCTGCGAAGCGTCGATGCCGTTGTAGGGATTCAGCAATTCCACCGCCAGGACGGCCGGGTTCTTGCCGCGCATGGCGATGGCCCACGGATACGGCCTCGGCTCGGTTTCGGGATCCTGGTCGGGGTAGTAAATCACCACGCCCTTGAGGGTGCTGTTGTGATGAAGGGTGATGAACGGAGGACCGTCCTCGGAACCGGCCCCACCGGTGACCAAAAAGGTCGTTCCATCGTCCGTGGGCCGGGGCAGGCCGCGGTCCCGAATGCCATTGTGCGCAGGGACGGATTCCCACACGCCCCGCAGCGTGACCGCCGGCGGCACGCGCAGGGAACCGGCAAATCTGTAGTTGCCGCGGGGCGCGTACACGATGCCGCCGCCGTTTTTCTCGGCGGCGTCGAGGGCCCGTTGGAAAGCCGCGGTGTTGTCCGTCTGGCCGTCGGCCACGGCCCCGAAGTCCAGCACATTGAAAAGATCGGTGCCGGCCGCGAGTCCCACGGCACCCGACCACAGCAGAAGGATCCCCCAAGCTCGAGGCAGCGGTCTCGGACTGGTTCGCATGACCCGGGAGCATAGGGGAGCCCGGCGTGGCAGGCAAACTCAACCGCCCCGCGCCGGGGCCCGGCCCGCTCACCGGCAGCGCTCGCGAGGTTCAAGATCCGGCCCCATGCCCGCACGAACCTCAGTCTGCACAGTCGCGTCCGGCGCAAGCGGGTCGGGCCCACTCCGGGCAATCAAGGCCATGCGCACGGCCCGGAAAGGCCACCGTGCCCGGGGGCCGAACAGGTTCACCGACGAGAGTTCCCCGCGACCCCTGAGTTGGTCGCGACGCCGCGCGGGGCCCGCCATAAAAAAAGCCCGTGAGCTCCAGCGCCCACGGGCCACAAGAACCCGGCCGCCACGCAGGGGCGCAGCGGCCCATCCCATCAGATCTTCTTGGGCATGGCCGTCCAGGCCCCCTTCTTCTTGCTGCTCTTGACGCAGGTCTCGATGAAGGCGATGCCCATCCAGCCGTCCTCCACGTTGGCGTACTTGGAGCCGTCACACTTGAATTCCTTGCCCTCCTTCCACGCCCGCACATCGGCCTCGAAACAACGGTGCAGGCGTGCGAAGGCGTCATGGAAGGCCTCGCCATGCCCGGACGGCAACGTACTCTCCGCCAGCAGATCCGCCGGCATGTCCTTGGGCAGGAAACCGTCCCCCGGCGTGACCGCGCCGCGCCAGTACACACGATCCGGCTGCCCGTTGAGGTAGATGACCAACCGCTCGGGGTCTTCCTGACGCCACTCCAACGTGCCCTTGGTCCCCGCAATGGTGATGCCCAGATCGTTCTTGTGCCCGATGCAGATCTGGGAGGCGCGCACGAGGGCCTTGCCGCCGTTGCTGAGCCGGCAATACACGGTGAAGTGGTCGTCGAGCGGCCGCCCCTCCACGAACGTCTCCAACTGCGCACTCACGTGCGTGACTTCCAGCCCGGTCACATACCGAAGCTGCATGAGGGCGTGGGTACCGATGTCTCCGCCGCAACCGGACAGGCCGGCACGTTTCGGGTCCACCCGCCAGGATGCCTGTTGCTGACCGGTGGCCTCGAGCTTGGTGGCCAGCCAGCCTTGCAGATAGTAGCTGTCCACCCAGCGGATCTCGCCCAACAATCCGCTGCGGACGATGTACCGGGACAGCCGGGTGGTCCAATGCCCCAGGTACGTGTGCGCCACCCCGAAGGGGATGCCCGTCTGACGGACCATTTTGACGAGCGCATTGGCCTCCTTGAGGTTCAGGCACAGCGGCTTTTCGCAGAAGACCGCAATGCCGGCCTTCAGGGCCTTCATCGCCGGGTCAAAGTGCACGTGATTCGGCGTGACAATCAGGATGTAATCGAGCTTCTCCTCCTCCGGAAGCGAGGCGTTGGCCGCGATCATCTCGTCGTAGGATCCATAACCCCGGATCGGATAAGGCCAGTTGGCGGCTTCTTCCAGCGCGACCTTGGGATCGGGGAAGAGCGCACCGGCAACCACCCGTCGGGTGCCGTCCATGTGAATGGCTCGTTGATGGGGATGGACGATGAACGCGCCGCGTCCACCGCCGACCAGGCCGACATTGAGAGGTCTCTTTGACATAGGCTGCTGGTTCGTTGTGCTCGGTGATTGGTTTTGATGCGGGCTGCGCGACCGGCCTTGCCCCGGCCCGGGCCCGCGCGTCCTGCGGCCGCAGAATAAACGGGCCCGCCGCCAAACTGCCAAACATTTTTTCATCTTGCCGCCGCTCTGCGTTCGCCGCTTGTGAATGACCAAACCCGTCGAGATGTTCGCAGCCGGGCACCCCCACAACCCGCGCCAAGTGGCCCGGGGAAGTTCCGACCCAAACGGCCGCAGGAAGAGCCTCCGCGGATCCCCCGCCCCGCGGTCGCGCGACGGGGTCGAACGATCGACCACGCCCCTCAGGCCCACCTTTCCCTGGTCGGTTTCCCGCGCGGCGGTCCAGCGAGACAGATCCACGCTCCACCGACCGCTGATTCCCGAGTTCTCATTCGGGAGTCCGTCGCCGGTGCCTCCCGAGCCCCTGTCCCTGGCCGGGGCTCTGTTTTTTTCTCAAGTTCCCCTCCTCGCCTGCCGATGATGGAGATTGACCGGGCTCAGAACAGACCGACTGACCTTGAACACAGGCCGGAAGATTAGCGGGGGTTGGTGGCACGCCCTGCTCCTGGCAGTAGCGTGGGGGGTGTTGGGGCGGCACGGTGCTCGGGCCGCGCCGGGCACCGAAGGCTCGCCAGGCCCCAGCCCGTTGCCCCTGGTCAACTCCGTCGTCCAGTTCTATTCCCTCCCGCCAGATCAGATGGCCCGCGGCCATCCCGTCCGCATGGAGGGGCTCCTTCTGTACGCAGATGCCGAGTGGGCCATGCTGTTGTTCCAAGACGAGACCGGCATCCTCTTTCTGCCGCCGCCCCGGCACCTGACGGATTTGATGGGCGGACGCCAGGTGCGACTGACTGGCGTAACGGCCGTGGAAGGCGAAGCACGGCACATCCGCGACCTGCGCGTGGAGGACCTGGGACCGGCCGAGCTCCCTCCGCCCGTGCGGCTACCCCTCCATCTGCTCACCAACACCACGTCCGAAGCCCAGCGGGTCCGCGTCACGGGTGTGGTGCGAACTGCAGAACCCTTGGACGGCGAACGAGGGCGACTGGTTCTGGATTTGGGACCCGTGCGAATGCGGGCCTACATCCGCCATGCCAGCCTCACCGATTTGGAGCAGATTCACCGGGGGTTCGTGGAGGTGACGGGGTTGCGCCTCCCCTTGCCCAAGCCCGAGGCCGATCTGGCACCTGTCCAACTTTTCGTGCTGGGGATGGACGATTTAACCGTCCTCGAAGCCGGCCCCAAGGATCCCTACCGCGCCCCGTTGATTACTGTGCGGGACCTGATCGCGCTCCGCGGCTCGGGCCTGCCCGTGCCTTTGCGGCGCGTGCGCGGGCGCGCCTTCGATCAGGTGGTCGGCCGTTCGTTCTTTTTGGAGGATGGCACGGGCCGGGTCGAGGTCCGCAGCACGGAAGCCCTCTTGATCACCAACGGCGCAGAGGTCGAGGCCGTGGGGTATGTCTCGTCGGATGCGTCGGGAGCCATCCAGCTCGACGAGGCAATGTTTCGCCTTGTTTCCAGCCTTCCCACGACACCTCCCCCGCGAAGAGACAAGGTTCTGAGCTCCATCGAGGAGATTCGCGCCCTCAGCCCGGAGCAGGCCGCGGCGCAATGGCCGGTGGCCCTGGAGGCGGTGGTGACCTACCACGACCCGGAGTGGCGGGTACTGTTCGTGGCTGAGCAGGGGCATGGTGTCTTCGTCGGCTATCTTCGCAATCTTTCGAAACTGGCCGTGGGGGATCGGGTTCGAATTCGCGGGGTGACCGCCCCTGGTGGGTATGCCCCCATCATTGCCGAAGCAGAAGTCACCTTTGTGCGGCGGGGCGATCCGCCGCCTCCGCAGCAGCCGAGCGAAATGCGTCTGCTCTCCGGCTTGCTGGACTGCCAGTGGGTGGAGCTGCGGGCCACCGTGCGAGGGGTCAGGCGTGTCGGGCCAAATCTGGAGCTCGACCTGGCCACACGGCGGGGCGGACTGACCGCCTGGTTGCAAGGCTGGGGTAACCAACCGGCGCCCGAGGCCTGGGTCGGCCTCGAAGCCCGAGCCATTGGCGTGGTCGGGGCCCGCGCCAACGCCCGACGTCAATTGACCGGCATTACCCTTCACATCCCCGGAGAAGCGTGGCTCGAGTTTCTCGAGCCGGTTCCCACGGACCCGTTCGCCCGTGAGACCGTAGCGATCAGCCAGTTGCTCGCCTTTCGCAGCGACCAGGCCAATCCCCGGCCGGTGAAAGTGTCCGGGGTGGTCACCTTCGCGCACACCAACGGATCCATCGCCCTCCAGGACGAAACGGGCGGGCTATGGCTGCGATCGCCAACCGTGTCGGTCACACCGGGTCAACGTATCGAAGTCGTGGGATTCCCCGTACCCGGAAGCTTGTTACCCACCCTCGACAGGCCTGCCCTGCGGATCGTAGGTCCGGCCCGGCTCCCGGAGGCCGTCCGTGCCGCACCCGAGGCGCTCCTGAGTGGAGAATTGGAGGGACGCCGCGTGCAGGTGGAAGGCCACCTGTTGGAGAATCTGAGCCAGTTGCCCCGCCCGTACCTCACCCTGCAGGAAGCCGGCACGGTGTTCCACGTCTTTTTCGCCGAGGACGCGCCCCGACCCGAACTGGCGCGCCTGAAGCCGGGCAGTCGCGTGGCGGTCACCGGCGTCTGTCAGGTGCAAACCGATGAATGGCGACAGCCCCGGGCCTTTCGCCTCTGGGCCGCCGAGGGCACGGACGTGGCGCTGTTGGCAGGCCCCCCGCGGATCACCCGACGTCAGATGGCCTGGGCAGGGGCGGCGGCCACGGGCGCGGCCGCGCTGGCGTTCGCCTGGGTGATCGCCCTGCGTCGCAAGGTCCGTCAGCAAACCCGCGAACTGGAAGAGCGCTACCACAACGAGCTGGAGCTCAAACAACGGTACCAGGACCTGTTCGATCATGCCGGGGACGTGATCCTGGTGACCGATGCGGACGGGCGACTGACGGCCGCCAACCGCGCCGCGGAAGCGGCCTTCCAAACCGAGGCGGCCGCCCTGCTAGGTCGGCCGTTCCTGGAGTTGTTTCATCCGGACGACCGGTCACGCATCGAAGAGGTCATGGCGGCCTTGCGCGCAGGGAAAACGGCCGCCCCGTTCGAAGCCCGAGCCGCGTCCTCCGGCTCCGTCACTCGCATTTTCGAATTGCACCTGCAACTGTTGCGGCGAAACGGGCATCAGGTGGGCTTTGAATGCGTCGCCCGGGACCTGTCCGAACGTCGACGGCTGGAGGCGCAGCTCCAACAAATGCAACGGCTGGAGTCAGTCGGGCAACTGGCCGCCGGGGTGGCTCACGATTACAACAACATCATGACCGTCATCCTGGGGCACACCGGCCTGCTGTTGAGCGAAGGTGAATGGCCTGCTCCGGTCCAGGAGTCTCTCCAGGAAATCCAGCGCGCCGCCACGCGCGCCGCCGATCTGACCCGGCAACTGCTGGCCTTCAGTCGCAAGCAGGTCATGAACGTTCAGGCGGCCAACCTCAATGAGATTGTCAGCGACATGGGCAAAATGCTCCGGCGCCTGTTGGGAGAACACATCGAGTTGCGTTGGGAGCTGGCCCGGGACCTGCCGAGCATCCGGGCCGATGTCGCCATGATCGAGCAGGTGATCGTCAATCTGGCCGTCAATGCCCGGGATGCCATGCCCGAAGGCGGCACGCTCACGATCCGGACCGAACGCGTCACCGTCACCGACACGCACTTGCAGCGCTGCGCCGAAGCGGTGCCGGGCGTTCACGTCTGCCTCAGCGTTACCGACACCGGGATTGGCATGGACGCCGAAACGATGCGGCACATTTTCGAACCGTTCTTTACCACCAAACCCTTCGGCAAAGGGTCCGGGCTCGGTCTGGCCACGGTCTTCGGCATCGTCAAACAACACAACGGATGGATCGAGGTCGAAAGCCAGCCCGGGCGCGGCAGCACCTTCCGCGTGTACTTCCCGCCCGGGCCCGCCCCCGCGGCCCCTGCCAAAACCGCCGAGGCGGCCGACCTGCACAAGGGCCGGGAGACCATCCTGGCCGTGGAGGACGAGCCCGCCCTGCGCCTGATGTTGGTCAACGGACTCCGCCGGCTCGGCTACCAGGTCCTGGCCGCCGCCAGCGGGCCGGAGGCTCTGGAACTGTGGCGAACCCACCGCGACAGCATTGACCTGGTCATCACCGACATGGTGATGCCGGGCGGCTTGAACGGCCGACAACTGGCAGCCCGATTGCGCGAGGATCGCCCGGATCTGAAAGTCATTTTCTCGAGCGGTTACAGCCACGAGCTGAGCGCCGAGGGTCTGGAACATCTTGCCGGGGCGTTTCTACCCAAGCCCTACACGCCGAAAAAACTGGCGGCAATCGTCCGCGCGTGTCTGGATGGCCGCCCCCTGGGTGAGGTCGAGTCGGCACTGGCCGGCACGGACCGCGCTGCCCGATAGCTTGGCACTTGTCCGCAGGAAGGAGTTCTCCCGAGAAGTCCTCCCGCCCGCCGGAGCCGTTTTCCCTCCGGAGATTTATCCGGTTCGAATCGACCGCACCCCTTCGCCTGGTCGACCCACCCTCCGGGCAGGTCCCGGTGCCCACTCGGCCCGCTGTTCCACGGGCACTGCGGCCTTCATCAGCACCGGACGTAACCGGGCCCCACCAAAAAAACGCACCGTGCCGAACAACCACAGCCCCTTGATGCGGAACTTGTACGCCGGCTGAACCGAGCGAAGGAATTCCCAGATTTCCCGCGCGTGACTCTCCACGTGGTATGTCGTCACCGCCACCTGCGGCGCCCCCTCGCGCAACAACCGCTCCGCCCCGCGCAGCACGTCCAGATCCGCCCCCTCGGCGTCGATTTTGATCAGGTCCCACGGCCCGAGCCGAATGCCCCGCGCGTCACAGTAATCGTCCAACGCAACCGCCTCCACACTTGCCTCCCCGACTTCCGGAAAACCGGCCTCGATCCGATTCGCCTCCGGTGCGGCCCCCTCGACAAATCGGACCCGGCCCGACTTCGCCGTAACCGCCTTTACTTCCACGGTCAGCCGGTCGTCCACCCCGTTGACGCGGGCGGCCTCCGCCAGATACCGCGCCGTGCGCGCCGATGGCTCGAACGCGATCACCCGCCCGGCCAAACCCTGCCGCAGGACCCGGCAGGCAAACAAACCTTCGCATGCTCCCACATCCAGCACCAGACTTTCCGGGCGCAACACCACGGGGGGCGTGGTATAACAATGCGGATGGCGGGGATCGATTTCCTGGGCGATTGCGTGGTATACATTGGGCGTCCAAGGGCCCAGCCAAAACACCGTGACCCCCGCCGGTCGAACCGTTACCCGATGAATCCCGGCCTCTACCTCTGTGGCTTCGACCGCTCGCGCCAGGGCCACACCCGCCGCCCGATAGGTGATCCGGCCGGGCAACAGCCAATGCCGCCAGTTCATCCACGCATCGTGCCACTCGAAGGCCCCGGTCCGGCGCAGCGCCCACCAGCATCCAAGCGCTTGACCCAACAGCCGGACCGGGTTTTTCTTGCCGGCCAACGTCATGCGCACCTTCTACTCCACCTGCACGCACCGCAGCAAGGCCGGGCATGGAATCTGCAGCCGCGTCTTCAACCGCCGCGCGAAGACGTGGGACCTTGCCCGTGCCGAAACCCCATGACGACTCCGCCAATCAAGGTTGCCTGGATCACGTATTTCCCGGTGGAATGGCTGCCCGAGGCACCGGAAGAACTCCGCAACCTGCCCAGGCACCACCCCGCCTCCTGGCAACGGGTCCTTTTGCGCTCCTGGCTGGAGAACAATCCCGGCCTCGAACTCCACATTGTGGCGCTGCGCAAGCAGTTTCCCCGCTCCCTGCAGTTTCGGGTGGGACCGGCCCGCTTCTACTGTGTCCGCACCACCGGCGGCCTGCGCGCCCCCACACTGTTTTGGTACGACACCTGGAAAGTGCGCCGGGTACTGCGCACCATCCGACCGGATCTCGTCCATGCCTGGGGCACGGAAAACGGGGCCGCCCTGGTGGCTGCGCGACTCGGTTGGCCCTTCCTGGTGACGGTCCAGGGACTCATGAGCTGGTACTGCCGGGTGGTGCCCGAAGCCACCCCTTACAACCGGCTCGCAGCATGGCTGGAACGCTGCAGCCTGCCACGGGCCCCGTTGGTCACCACCGAGTCCCGATTCGCCGTGGACTTCGTCCGCGGTCGCTTCCGTCCCCGGGCCGTGATGCAGATCGAGCATGCGCCCGACCCTCTGTTCCATCGCGTGCAGCGTGCACCGGCAGCCGATCGGATCCGGTTGGTGGCCAACGCTCGGTTCCATTACGCCAAGGGCACGGACCTGTTGCTGCGCGCGGTGCACCGACTGCAGCCGGAGCTCCCCCTTGAGCTCGTGCACATCGGCCCGCCGCTGAACCCTCTGGCCGATCAACTGCGTTCGGAGTTGGGCGCAGGATTTTGGGACCGTATCCAGTTCCGCCGAGACCTTACGCCGCAAGAGGTTGCCGCGGAGCTGGCCAGGGCCACGCTCCTGGTCTGTCCCACCCGTGTCGACGTCAGCCCCAATTCCGTCAAGGAGGCCGTGGCCGCCGGTGTCCCGGTGGTCGCCAGCCGGGTGGGCGGCATCCCCGATTATGTCGTGCCCGACCGCAACGGTTTGCTGTTCGAGCCGGGGAACCTGGATGAACTGGTGCGAGCCTTGCGTCAGGCCTGCCACCATCCCCTCTTCCGCCACGGCAAAGTGGAGGCCGGGACCCTGGCCCAGATGCGCGAGTATCTTTCCCCGGAAACCATGGCCCGGCGCTTCTTCGAGGCCTATCAACATGTGCTGCAGACCGTCCCCCGCCACGCCCCCTGACAAGCCCTGCGCCGGTCCGTGTCGGCCTGCCGAGATGCGCAAATGCATCGCCGCACGCGTGTTCCGCCGCTAAGCTGTCTCCATGGTCTACCAGGAGGAGATCCGCCTTCGCACCACCCATGCCGGCCAGATGCACGACCTGACCGAGCAGGTCGCCGCAATCGTTGCCCGCTCCGGGATCACGCAGGGCCTGGTGCAGGTGTTCAATATCGGCAGCACGGCCGCCGTGGGCACCATCGAGTTCGAACCCGGGCTGCAACGCGATCTGCCGCAGGTGCTCAATCAACTGTTGCCACCGGGCCGCCACTACGGTCACGAACAAACCTGGCAGGACGGCAACGCCCACTCCCATCTCCAGGCCACCCTCTTGGGACCTTCGCTCACCGTGCCCGTGCGCCAGGGCCGCCTGGTCCTGGGTCCCTGGCAGCAGATCTTCCACTTGGAGTGCGACATCAAGCCCCGCGACCGAAGGGTGTTGGTTACCGTGCTGGGCGAGGGCGGCGGCTGAACCAGTGGGGCGGGCCCGCCCCCGCGATGAGTCCGGACCGGGACAGGCCCCGGGCACGTCCGCCGTTTGCTTCACCAGGAAGGGCCCGCCGCGGCCGGCACGCTCCGGACGGGCTTCCGGCTCCGCTCCGGTGGCCGCACCGCCACAAACACGTACGACTTGCGCTCGAGCCCTTCCCAGACCTCGCTCACGTAGGCGCGCAACCCGCCTTCCGGCCAGAGAGGTCGAGCCTGCAGCTGCAAGCCTGCCGCGGCAAAGAAGGCCTCGTACTCGGCCAGGGAGTAGGACCGTCGAACGTCCGCAGGTCCCTGCTCCCGCCCCCAGCGCCATCGGCCGGAGACACGCGTCGGCCGCGGTTCGCGCACCGCCACCATCCGACCGCCGGGCTTGAGCACCCGGCGCACCTCCCGGAGCACACCCACCACGTCCACCGTCTCGTGCAGGGTGGCCGAGCAAACCACGAAATCGAAATGGCCCTCGGGAAATGGCAACCGATGAAAATCAGCCGGCATGCGCACGATCTTTTCCGATTGCGCCCCCAGATGCGCCAACACCCGCGGCGCCAGTTCCTGCAGCAACCGGCGCGACGCATCGGTCGCCACCACTTCCACGACCTGCGGCAGCTTGGACAGTTCCGCACTAAATGCACAGGCCCCGGCGCCGATCTCCAGGATCCGTCCCCGGAATTTCAGCCCCCACAAGTGCTGCAAGTGCTCCAGGATTCGGGAAAAATCCCCGCGCAACTGCTCCAGCCAGGCGGCTTCGTTGGCCGCCGCCTGGGCCACCAGGCGCGCCGCCCGCTCCTCCAGCAATTGCTGCTGCAACTGACCGGCCGGGGAGGTGGCCCAGGTCCGCTCGATGTATCTGGAGCTGCGCGCTCGCATGTTCGCCCGGCACAATAAACCACGCACTGCGGCTGCGCAACGAGAGGCAGGTCACGAAACGGAAAAAACGGAGGCCGCCGGCGCCCCCCGCCTACCGGACGTCTGCCGGCTCCGGCGCGGTCATTTTCCCAGGCGCTTGCGAAAGTCCTCGATCGTGCGGCGCAGCCCCTCCTCCAGGGGCACGCGGGGTGACCAATCCAGCAACTGCCGCGCTCGCGTGATGTCCGGTCGCCGCTGCCGCGGGTCGTCCTGGGGCAGCGGTTTGAAGACGATTCGGCTCTTCGAACCCGTCAACCGCAGGATCTCCCGCGCAAACTCCAGCACCGTCAGCTCGGTGGGATTCCCCACGTTGACCGGCAACCCGTAGTCGCTGAGCATGAGCCGATACACCCCCTCGATCAGATCCGACACATAACAAAAACTGCGCGTCTGCGATCCGTCGCCGAACACCGTGAGAGGTCTGCCCTGCAGAGCCTGGGTGATGAAGTTCGGCACCACGCGGCCGTCATTCAGGCGCATCCGCGGCCCGTAGGTGTTGAAGATCCGTACAATGCGCGTCTCCAGCCCGTGCTCCCGCTGATAGGCCATCGTCAGCGCCTCGGCAAAGCGCTTGGATTCGTCGTAACAGCCCCGCGGTCCCACCGGGTTCACATGACCCCAGTAATCCTCCGATTGAGGATGAACCTCCGGATCCCCGTACACCTCGGATGTGCTCGCCAGCAGGAACCGCGCGCCCTTGTGCCGCGCCAACCCCAGCGCCTTGTGCGTCCCCAGCGAACCCACCTTCAGCGTCTGGATCGGATAGTTCATGTAGTCGGCCGGACTGGCCGGTGAGGCAAAATGCCACACGTAATCCACCGGCCCGGCCAGAAACAAATACTCCGTCACATCCTGACAGATGAAGCGGAAGCGCGGTTCCCCCGCCAAATGCTCGATGTTGGCCACACTGCCCGTGATCAGGTTGTCGATGCCGATCACCCGATGGCCCTGCGCCAACAAATAATCCGTCAAATGCGAGCCCAAAAACCCCGCCGCCCCGGTCACCACCGAGACGGGTTCCCGACCCAACCGCCGCCGCGACCGGGACGCGGCGCCTTTGCCCCTCTTATCCGAACTGGGTTGCTTCTTCATGACAGAACGTCGGATTCCGTTCCAAGCCGTGGCCGGTGGGCCGTCGGAACCCTTCGAGCCCCCGGCTCATTTGGCCCCCTTGGCCGTCAGGACCACGGGGATGGTGCGCAGCAGGATCTTGAAATCCAGCCAGAGCGACCAGTGATCGATGTATTCCAGGTCCAACCGCACCCACTCCTTGAAGTCGCGAAGCTCACTCCGGCCGCTGATCTGCCACAGACAGGTCAACCCCGGCTTGACGCTGAGCCGCCGTCGATGCGCCACGTCATCGAACCGCGCCACCTCGTCCAGCGGCAGGGGCCGCGGCCCCACCAGGCTCATTTCCCCCCGCAGAACATTGATCAGCTGGGGCAACTCATCGATGCTGTACCGCCGCAAAAACCGCCCGATCGGCGTCACGCGCGGGTCGTTGGTCAACTTGAACACCGGGCCGGACATCTCGTTCAGCTGTTCCAGCTCGTGCTTGAGCTGTTCGGCGTTCGTGACCATGGAACGGAACTTGTACATCGTAAACGGCCGACCGTTCAGCCCGGCCCGCTGTTGCCGGAACAACACCGGGCCCGGCGAAGTCAACCGGATCAGCAGCGCCACCCCCAACAGCGGAATGGCCAGCACCGTCAACAACACCAGCGCCCCCACCACGTCCACCACCCGCTTCAACAGCAACTGGACCGGCTTGTCCGGCGTGGCCCGGAACACCAGCACCGGCCGCCCGTAAAAATCGTCCAACGTGGTGCGTGAAATCTCCGTGCGGAAAAACTCCGCCATCAACCACGCCTCCACCCCCTCGGTTTCACAGGCCCGGATCACCTGCTGCACCTGCTCGAAATGGGTGTGCTCTGCGCTGATGATCACCCCGTTGACCGAGTGCTCATGCAGCAACTGCACCAGCCGCGCCGGGTCTTCCCGGGTCACGTCCAGCTCCGCCACCACGTCCATGCCCTCATCGGGATGCGCCTCCACCTGCCGGCGCAGCCGTGCCAACTCGGAGGGCACGCCCACCAGCACCACCCGCCGACGAAACTGGGGCTGCGTCAACCGCCGCCGATACATCCAGCGCAGCAGCTCCTGCTTGGTGTACACCAGCCCGAACGCCAGCCCGCCAAACCACACCACCATCCAGCGCGGGGTAACCAACTGGGTGAAAAACAGCAGCAGCGTCAGCCCCATGCACACCAGCACCACCCCGCGCAGCAAACACCAGGTCATCTGCCAGCGCGGGCCCAGCACCGGCCGGCGATAAAAGCCCAGGGCCTCCAACGTCAACGGCCCGGCCGGAATCAGCAGCAAATACACCCACAAATAGGCATCGAAGGGAATCGGTACCGGCGGCAAATCCAACCACTCGCACACCCGCGGGTGCGTGCGCAACGCGTACGCCAGCCAGAAGCTCAAGCCGAACAGGCAGGCGTCCACCCACTGATGCAAAAGCAAGCGGATCTGTCGTTCGCGCGCTGCCATGGCTCATCCCATCCCGGTCGGACCGTGGCCGGCCCGGCCATACCCCCGGTCCATACTGGCCCCGTGCCGGTTCATGGCGGCGATCCCTCCCCGTGGTCCGGCCCGGTCACCGAAGGCCCACTGACCAACTGGAACTCGGGCACGGCCAGGGCCAAAAACTGTTTCATCCGCTCATAGGTCGCTTCCTCGCGCCCTGGCAGGCACACGGCGAAGCATGTCACGTACGCCCACCGCTGGAGCACCCCGCGCCGCACCAGTTCCCGGGCCATCCACCACATCCGCTCGAAACCCGTCGGCTCCCCGCTCAGCCCATCCTCGCACACAAACCAGTACACGTAGATCCCCCGCACCGGCACAGTCTGCCCCTGCACGCTCATCTCGCGACCCGCCACCAACTTGACCACCGGCAAATCGTAGGGATGCGGCCGCGGGATCCGGACCCGATCGCGCACCGTCTCCTCGATCCGCCAACCGGCGCCGGTCAAACAGAATTGCGGCTTGTGAATGCTCGTCCGGTCCGTCCCCATCAGCACCACGTTCAGCAACACCTCGAACCCGTCGTCGGCCTTGTAATGTCGCTGGCCAAAACTGGTGTCCGGCGGCAATGCCTCGATCACCTCTTTCTGTTGCTCCACCCATTCCGACCGGTACCCGGGCACCGTCTCCGGCAACAGCACCTGCACGCGAATCGTGCCGTCGTCCAGCGGACGGGTCCGCACCCCCGGCTGTCCCAGCCGCTGCACGGCGTCCAATCGGGCCAGGACCAGCGCAGTGCCCACCATCATCAGTCCCGCCACCGCCGTCCACAACCACATCCTCCGGTTCATACGCGGTCCCCTCCCGTGGCATGCACCGGGGCGGGCACGGGCGGCTCTCGCAAGGCCCGCTCCAACAGCAACAAACAGCCGATGGCCACCGCAAACGTCACAAACCCAAACCGCTGCTCGATCTGGACCCCGTACGACTGGCCAAACAGNTCCGTGACCAGAATCGTGAACGTGATGCGCGCCACGTTGCCCAGCACCGCCAACGGCACCGCCGCCAGTACCATTACCCACCGCCGCCACGCCGTCCGAAAGGCCGTCACCCCGAAAATCACCGTCAGCGCCAGCAGGCTCATCAAGCTGCGAATCCCGCTGCAGGCCGGCGCCACATCGTACCGATAAGACCGCTGCGAATCGAAAATCAGCGATCCCTCCCGCAGCACATCGAACCCCAGGAACTGGGCGATCCCAACCGACAGATACGTCACCAGCATGCGCAACGGGAAAGTGACGTTTTCCGCCAGCGACCCCAACGGCACGCAAAACACCAGGAGCACATACGGAAAGACACACGCGCGCAAAAAGTCTCGACCCCAGGCGAGCCCCAGAAGCCCGTAAATCCCCAGGAAAAAGGCCACAATGGAAATCCGCGGCTGCTGGATCAGATAGCCCAGCACATGCAAAGCCAGGGCGCCGCCCACGAGGCCCAGAGCCGGGGGCCACATCTCCAAACGCCCGCCCCACAGCTGCCGCCGTTTCCACCACATCAACCCCAACACCACCAGCGGCATCACCAGACCGTGACCCTCGTCCCAGTCGTTCGCCGCATAGGCGTTCCACATCCACACCAGCAACGATTGCGTCCGGATGTATCCGAACGTCGAATTGCCGAGCAGGTGGAACAGCAGGATCCACCCCGCCAGCAGCGCTGCCACGAGCCCCTTCCGCGGAATGCGGGGCCAGTACGACTGGAATTCCAGTCGGAACTCCTCCAACACGCCCAGCTGTCTCGACTCGGTCATCGCTTCGGATGCAAGACCCACCCGATACCCCATCCGCGCGCCGCGCTCAAACACATTCTGGCCGCCCCGGCCGGACGGCAGGGCGTCCGCCGCGTCGGCGTTGTACCC
>JAOADM010000130.1 GCA_026417315.1 Limisphaera sp. | reverse complement strand
GGCCAGGACCGGCCGCCGGATGAAAATGTCCGTGAACGCTTTCATCGGTTTCCCCCCTCAGCCCTCGGGCGGTCGCGGTTCCAACTGCGGCTCGGGTGTGGGCAGGTCGGTCACGCTCACCCGCATCCCGTTGCGCAGTTTGAATACGCCCGCGCTGACCACCTGTTGTCCGGGCTGCACCCCCGCGGTCACGCTCACAAAGTCCCCCCTGCGCCGGCCCAGCTTGATGAATTGCTGTCGGACGAGGAACCCGCCGGAGAGACCGTTCGTCGCCGGCTCCACGACGAACACCGAATCCCCGTACGGTGCACTCAGCACCGCAGTGGAAGGGATCATCGTGACGAGATCGGCCTCCGGCAGAACCACTGCCGCGCGCACATACATCCCCGGACGCAGTGCCCGGTCCTTGTTGGCCACGGTGGCCTGCACGCGCACGGTGCGCGTGGCCGTGTCCACCTCCGGATCCATCGCGGTCAGCGTGGCGCGGAACACCCGGTCCGGGTACGCGTCACTGGTAACCTCCACCTCCAGGCCGGGTCGCAGTTGCCCCAGGGTTTGCTGCGGCAGGGCGAATTCGATGTGCACCGGATCCAGCGCCTGCAGGGAGACCACCGGCTGGCCGGCCTGAAGGTACTGGCCCAGATGCACCTCGCGGATTCCAAGCAGCCCGGCGAAGGGGGCCCGGAGGGTTTTCTTGGCAATGGTGGACCGGATGGCCTCCGCCCGTGCCTCGGCCTGCTTGAGGGCCGCCTCCGCTTCGTCCAGTTCGGCTTGCGAGACCGTCTGCGACTCCCGCAGGGCGCGCAACCGTTGCACGTTCAGTCGCGCCAGATCCACCCGCGCCTCCGCTTCTCGCAGTTCCGCTTCCTCCGTGGTCGTGTCCAATCGCACCAACAACGCCCCCGCTTCAACTTCCGTGCCGGGTTCGAACGCGATCTCACGGACCACCCCGGGCAGTTCCGCCGTGACCTTCACCCCGCGCACCGGCGTGACCGAGCCCACCGCCGTCAACAGCCGCGGCCAGGATTCCTGGCGCACGACAAATACCGAAACGTATTCCGCAGGCGGCGGCTGCGCCTGCGCGTGCGCGATCATGGTCCGAATCTGCCAGACCTTCAGACCGGCCAGCCCGGCCGCCATGACCAACCAAATCCCCAAGGCAATCCCGATTTGCTTTTTCATGCTCTGCCCACCTCCGGGCGGGAACGCTTGGCCCGGCGGTCCGAACCTGCCGGCCGCACGCCGCCTCCGCGCCCGTTCGATGCAGCTTGCTGCCCCGGCGGACCCGGCACGGCCGCAGCGCCCTGCAGAAACAACTGGACCAGCCGCTCCGCCATCCGCCGATCCGGACGGCACCCGGGAAAGATCAGCGAGGCGGCCAGGCAGTGATGGGCCAAACCATAAAAGGCCTGGGCCAATTCTTCGCTGGTGTAGTGGCGACTCAGTTCACCCGCCTCCCGGGCCGCCTGCATGGCGTTGCGCACCAGCTCGAAGTTTCGTTGACAAAGCGGCCGGCAATCGAACCCGCGCGGCGCATCCCCCGCCGGGGCAAACATGGTGGCCACCGCCAACTGATAGAGCTCCCGATCCTCGCAAAACGACTCGAACATGGTCTGCATCACCGCCACCAGCCGGGACCGGATGTCGTGACCGGACTGCAGCGCCGCGGCCAGGCGGCGGTGCCGGGCCTCGTGGGCCTCGGTCACCAGCGCACGAAACAGATCCGCCTTGTCCCGGAAGTGATAATAGAGCGCCGGTTTCGAGACCCGCGCCGCCCGGGCAATATCCTGCATCGCCGTGGCCGCGTAACCGCGCTCGGCGAAACACCGCAGGCCCGCGCGCAGAATGCGCTGACGGGTCCGTTCGGCAACACCACCTACCCGTGCCATCGAAAAACTGACCGAACGGTAAGTCAAAACTGAACCCTGTCAAGCCGGGGAAAGGTCGCGATGCCCACGGCCTTCCCCCGCTTGCCGCGACACTTCGAAAACGGCTCCCCCGGGGAGGGCATGCCGCGAGAATTCCTGTCCATGCCGCCCGATGCCGTCTCCACCCCGGATTCCATCCCGGCCCTTCAACGGGCCGAGCGAATCCCCACCTGCCGCCCCAACGCATCCAACGCGGCCCGGGCGCGACGCGAAAGAGGAGTCTCCCCTGCCACCATCGCCTCCGGCAGCCAGGGGAATCGGATCAGCCTCGCCGGCTCCAGATACGCTGCCAACAGCTCCCGATTGAGCCGGGTCAATGGATGCGGCTTTGCGGGGTCCATCAACACGCCCACGGCTTTTTGCGTCCACCGGGACCCCAAAGCCTCCCAGACCAGCCGTACCTGATTCACCACCCCCAACCGGTTCGGCGCCACGACCACGGGCACCGCCCCGAGGGCGCGCAGCAGGTCTCGATTGTCGAAGTCCTCCCCAATCGGGCTCAGCCAGCCCCCGGCGCCCTCGACCACCACCACTTCGAAGCCCTGCGCGACCTGCCGCACATGCTCCACAACCTGCTCTCGCTGCAGCGACTGTCCGAGGCGCCGCGCAGCCACCACCGGCGCGACCGCCGCGCGATACCACCACGGGTTCACACGGTCCAGCGGCAATGCCCTGCCCGAGGCCTCCCAGAGGCGCCGGGCATCCGTACGCCCCCCGGAGCAGACCGGCTTCAAGCCAATCACGCGCAGACCAGTCCCACGCAAATGACGAACCCACGCCGTGGCCAGGACCGTTTTCCCCACCCCGGTGTCCGTCCCCGTGATGTACAGCCACATAAGCACCGACAGTCTGGGCGGGGGTCGGCAGGCCGGCAATGGCGGAACCCGGCGCCCGGGGCCGTCGATTCATCGGCGGTCGGAGCCGGACACGGCAGTCTGGTCATCCCCCTGCCTCTGCCTCGGCCCTTCAGCCGGGACGCTTGAGCCGAACCCCGAACGCCACGACAGCTCGATCCGCGCGGCCCGCCTTGCAAGCCGGGCGCAGAAGCGGAGGCGCGCGCGGTTGACGCCGGGTTGCCCCGGAGCCCCTGGGCGCGGCTGTGTCGAGGGTGCCCGGGGCGGGCACCCGAGAAGGCCCGCCACAACCCCAACGGGACCGGGAACAAAAAAAGCCGGCCCGGTCAAACCGCAGCCGGCCAACCCAAGAAAGCGAACGTTGGGAAGACGCAGACGATCAGTCCGCGTACTTGACGCTGCAACCGTAGGGCTTGGTCTGGGTCACCTCGGGCTTTTCGCCCGCCAGCAGTTTGTTGACGACTTCCCGCACGTAGTTGCGCGCCTTCCGAGGATCTCCGCTGGAGGACGCCCGATCGTCAATGGCGCCCTGATAGACCAGTACCCCGTCCTTGTCGATGACGAACATGTGCGGCGTGGTGCGCATGCCGTAGGCTTTCCCCACTGCGCCGGAACTGTCGTGGATCCAGGCCGTCGCTTTGATCCCCAATTCCTCCCATTCTTTCTTGGCGGCTTCCGGCGTCCGATAATTCGAGTGCCCCGGGTGCACGGAGTTGACCAGCAACCATACCACGCCTTTGCCCGTCAGCTCGGCCTGCAGCTCCTGCATCGCCTTGGTCTTGTAATGGTTGGCGACGAAGGGGCAGTCGTAATTATACGACTCCAGCACAACGATCTTGCCCTTGTAATCCGACAGACGATGGGTCTTGCCCGTGATGTCCGTGGCGGTGAAATCGGGCGCCGGCTTGCCCACTTCAGCCGCGCCCCAGGCCACGGTCGTTACGGTACCGATCAACAATGCGGCCAATGCTCGTTTCATGGTCGTCCTCCGTTTTTCGCTGGTTGCAACGCGCGACGGGAACTTTGCCGCATAACCCGCACTTGTCAAATGGGTCCGAAATGAACGTGGCCGGGAAGATCCGGGGGCGGATTCCTCGAACATGGAACCCAGTGGAGCGCTCTGGCCTCTCCATTTTCATTTTCAACCGGGCCCCCGTGTGCCGTTGCCATCGATGATCCCGAGAGACGCACGCGCCAAGGTCGGGGAGCCCGCCGCACCGCCGACGCGCGGAGATCGTCCCCTGCCCCGGACTTTCACCGCCTCCCGCGCCCGGCCGCTTTGGAGGCTGCCTGCGCCTTGAGCCGGGGTAGTCCGCTTTTCCCTCTTCTGCATCGCGGAGGGCGAGCCGAGCCCACGCCTGCCGTCGGCCCGGTCAGCGCCCGGGCCATCCCCACGGGCGGTCACTCGACAACGACCGGGCCTTTGATACGTTTCCGTTGTGAGCTTCGTTGCCGAATTCGAACGTTTGCCGCTGCGCTCCCTGTTGGAGCGGGCCCGGACCGCATCGCGCGCTGCGGTGCGGGAAAGCCTCGACCGCAGCACGCTGACCCTGGCGGATTTTGCGCATCTTCTGTCCCCTGCGGCCGCCGAGTTTCTCGAGCTCATGGCCCGGCGCTCGCACGCACTGACCGTCCAGCGGTTTGGCCGGGTCATCCGCCTTTTTGCCCCTCTTTATTTGTCCAACGAGTGCATCAACGTTTGCCGGTACTGCGGGTTTTCCCGGAACAACCCCATCTTGCGGGTGACCCTGACCCTGGAGGAGGTGTTGCAAGAAGCCCGCGCCCTCAAGGCGCAGGGTTTCCGCAACCTGCTTCTGGTGGCGGGCGAACATCCCAAATTTGTTCCCGTGGCCTACCTGCGGGACTGCGTGGCTGCCGTCCATGCCGAGGTGCCGGCCGTGTCGCTGGAAGTCGGACCGTTGTCTGTCGAAGACTATCGTCCGCTGGTGGCGGCCGGCGCGGAAGGTCTGGTCGTTTATCAGGAGACCTATGACCGCGCCGTGTACGCGGAAATGCACGTTTCCGGCCCCAAACGGGACTTCAACTGGCGCCTCGAGACGCCGGAACGGGCCTATGCTGCGGGGTTCCGTCGCCTCGGCATCGGCGCCCTGTACGGTTTGGCCGACTGGCGCTATGAGGCCCTGGCAGTGGCCGCCCACGCCTCCTACCTGTTGCGCAATTGTTGGAAGGCGTTTCTGACCATCTCCCTCCCGCGGTTGCGCCCGTGCGCCGGCGAATTCCAACCACTCGTGCACATGACGGACCGGGAGCTGGTCCAGCTGGTCTGCGCCTTTCGTTTGATGTTCCCGGATGTGGGCCTGGTGCTGTCCACCCGGGAGTCGCCCAGGTTGCGGGACGGCCTGATTCCGTTGGGCATCACGCTGATGAGCGCCGGCAGCCACACCGAGCCCGGCGGCTACACCGGGGCCGGACGGGATCATCTTCACCAAACCGTGCGGGGCCGCATCGTGGACGCGGGCGCCAGCGAATGGGCCGCCCCGCCTCCGGAGCACCCAACCGCCGCCACCGAACAATTCGCCATCGCAGATACCCGGTCGGCCGCAGAGGTGGCCCAACGGATTGCCAGCCTGGGCTACGAGCCGGTTTGGAAAGACTGGGACGCCGCACTCTGCGGGAGCTGAAGTCCGGGCCCGCTCTCACAACTGCGCGCTCCCCTGTCGGTCGCTCGTTACCCCACGCGCCATGGCCGCCCAACGCAACCCAACCGCAGAACCCCAGATCGCGACAGCGCACGACGATTTCGGCCATCGGGAGGCGTTTCGCAGGTTGCTGTCCGGACCCGATCCCCTCCTGGCGCTCGCTCCCATGCAGGACGTCACGGATGCGGCGTTCTGGCGGCTCGTTCAGCAACGTGACGGCGCGGATGCGTACTGGACCGAGTACACCCGCGTCCACGTCACCTCCCGCCCGGAAAAAGCCATCGTGCGGTCGATTCTGAGCAACTGCACCGGCCGGCCGGTCGTTGCGCAAATGATGGGCAACGACCCCGAAGCGCTCGCCCGCACGGCCCGCGCCCTCGCCTCCCTTCCGGTGGCGGCCATCGAACTCAATCTGGGCTGCCCTGCCCCCGTGGTCTACCGCAAGTGTGCCGGAGGCGGACTGCTCCGGCACCTCGATCTCCTGGATCGCATCCTGGGCACGCTGCGCCGGGCCACACCCCTGCCCCTGAGCCTCAAGAGCCGGATCGGATTCGACACCGAGGCGTTGTTCGACGAGCTCCTCGACCTGTACGCGCGTCATCAACCCGATTTGGTGATCATTCACGGACGCACCGTGGTCCAGGGATACCGGTTGCCCGTTCGTTACGATCTCATCCGCCGTGCCGTGGAGCGACTCCCCTGCCCCGTCCTCGCCAACGGCCACATCTACGAGGCCCATCAGGCCCTGGACGTGCTCCGGTTCACGGGTGCCCGGGGTTTGATGATCGGACGCGCTGCGATCCGCAATCCCTGGCTTTTCACTCAGATTCGTCAGGTCCTGGCCGGGCAACCTGTGTTCCGTCCCACCGGCCGTGACCTGCTGCAATACATCGAGCAACTCTGGCAAACGTACGCCACGCCGGGTTATCCCGAGCGGCTCCAGACGCAACGCCTCAAGCTCTTCCTGAATTTCATCGGAGAAGGATTGGGCACCGACTCCGCAGACTTTCTCCATGCGATTCGGCGCGTGCACACCCGAGCCGAGTTTTTCGAGGTCTGCCGCAGGTTCCTCGATCACGACCAGCCCTTGGAGCTGGTACCCCACCCGGCGCCCGCAGGGACCCCCGCACCCGTCACCCTGCTACCTGAACCGTCGGCGCGGCCCGCACCCTCCCTTCAAAGCGCACCCGCCAATCCCTGAATGCGCCGCGCCAACTCCAGATCCTTCTCCGTCAACCCGCCCGCATCATGCGTGGTGAGGGTGAACGTCACGCGATTCCATCGAATGCAGATGTCCGGGTGATGTTGCAAACGCTCGGCCAGCCGCCCCACCCGGTTCACCAAACGAAGGGCCTCCACGAAGTCCTTGCACTCGACGGTGCGCTCCAGGGCGTTGCGGCGCCAATGCCATCCCGGCAACGAGGCCAGCGCCTCGCGAACTGCTTTGGGAGCCAAACGCTGCATGGATGAAACTTGGCCGGAATCCGACCAACTTCAAGCCCCCTCGCCGGGTTCCCGCAGCCGCGGAGGCACGGCCGTGCCCGTAGGTGGAGCCTGCGGAACCGGACCGGATGGCCCGCGACTCGCTTCCCACCAGATCTGTAGGCTGGTCACGCCCGCCCAGGCCCATGCCACGGCAAACCCGACCACGGCGCGCTGCAGCCACGCCAAATGCAGCGCCCGAGCATCCAACGGTTCCCCTGCCTCCAAACTGTTCCAGGTCGCCCGAAGCACCGCCGCAAACCACACCACCGCCATCCCCACCGCGGCACAGGCCAACAGCATCTGCCCGGCCCCGGCCCACCGATGCCCCATCAACCACGACCCCAGGCCCGGCGTCGCCAATTGATTCAATAAAATGGCCACCCGCGCCCGCTCCGCCACCGGAAGCGATCGCCACTTGGCAGTCCTCCAATCCCGCATCAGCAGCGACGCCTAGGCGGTGCGGGTCAGAGCCGCTTTTACCTCGGGCTGACTCAATACCACCAGGGCCCAGATCCCGATGGGCAATCCGAGGAGACAACACGGCGAAGTGCACGGAATCAGGGCCAAAATACTGGCCGCCATGCTCCAGCCGTAGCTCCGCAGTTTCAGCATCTGGACGGCTCCATAAGCCACCACGGCCGAAATGGCCAGTCCCAGTAACGAACCGAACACCCCCAGCATCGAACTGAACTGAACGAGTTTCTCCACCACTTCGTCGCCGAGCTCCGCCTGCAATTCGCCAAGCGGCTGACCCATGAGATACCAAATCAGGGCGAAGAAGTTTGTCACCGCGCCCAGGCCCGCGGTCACCAACAGCCCAATGGCCGGTCCCATCACCTTTTGCTCCGGTCCCCGAGAAGCCGTGGGCACCGTTGCCGATACCGCAATCGGAGGCACGGACACCCACAGATCCGCAAACTCCGGAAAGTCCCGCAGCGGCCGCCACTCCGTCGTGCCCTCGGCGCAGGCACGTGTGTCGGCATTCGCCCGGTTTTCCCGCACCCATTGCCGAATCTGGTCCGCCGAAACCGGCCCGTATTCCCGGCCGTCACCACCGATGATCTTGTACATGGCTAGCCTCCGATGAGAGATTGTTGGCCCGGAGCATGAGCGCCCGTCATCCCTTGTGCAAGTCCCGAAAGGCCGCCGCTCGACCGCTCCCCGGGTCTCCGTCTGCCGTAGCATGTTGGCCAGTAGGGCTGACTACTAGTGGGTGCGCACCTGCACCTCGGCAGGCAGTCGCAGCGCCGGTCGCAGCGGATCGACCACTTCCCAAACCTCCGCGCGCGCCCCTCCGTCAATGCATCCAACACCATCGCCACCTTCCGGGAAGCCTCCGGATCCACCGCTGGCTTCAGCTCCTCGCATGTCTGCCAGATAAAATCTCGGCCGATGAGAACTCGGCCTCAGGTTCGGCTCGGAGTGTGCAAGAGACGACGCCGCCGGCGCAGGAGCGAATGCCGCGGAAATCCACCCACCCTCTCCAAGGGGCGCGCCCTTCGCAGTCCACGGACCGTACTGGCCATCCGCGCGCCGAGGGCGTATCCGGCCCGTCAGCCCGGGGCAAACGCTCCGGGAATTCGGCCCGCAAAACCCATCCCGCCCCGAAAGGGCACAATCCGAGGCCCCCTCATCGCAAGGGCCGGGCGTGCCACATCGAATGCCGCGCCCTCAGGGCGGCATGAATTGCGCGAACCCAGTTGCCTAAAGGGTTGCCCTGGGCTGACGAATTTCCGCCCCGTTGGGGCGGCCAGCCAACGCGCCGAGGGCGTGCCATTCGCCTCTCATGGGCGCGATCTGGCTCCGCAGGGCAGGCCCTGGGCAGGCGATTTCCACAGATCGGCCGGACAAACGGCGCGCCGAAGGCGCAAAGCCCTTTTTGCCCCCCTCGATGAGTTCGATGGGAATGAACTCGCAAAGGCTGCTTTGAAAGGGGTCGCTCGCAGCACTGGCGCAGGCAGGACCCCGGCGCCGCAGGTTCGCTGAGCGGCGCATTCCAGACGTTGGACTTCCCTTGAAAGCGCGACGGTGTTCCGGGCATCTGCGGCTCGGCGAAGCCGGAAAAACGTCATTTTCGTGGGATCCTCGAATCCGGGGCCCAAAGACTGAGTTGTGTCCCACGGACATCCGGTCGGACTGACGGCTTGCCAAACGGGGCGCCGGCTTCATATTGTTTCTTGGCCTGAGAACGACGCCCTCGGCAGCGGAGCTTTTCTCCTTTCGTGGGTTGGTAGCTCAGTCGGTAGAGCAGCGGCCTTTTAAGCCGTTGGTCCGGGGTTCGAGTCCCCGCCAACCCACCATTTTTCTGGGTCAGGCCCGGATCCATCCCCTCGTGCCCGCGCGCGCGAAAGACTCGATGATGCCAACCCAAGCCCGGGCACATGCAGAACCGGATGAGCGAGCAGGTTTCTCGGCAACGTGGCCAGGCCCCCGACCGCATCAGGGCCGCCGGGCCGGTTCCAAACGCGGATCGTCCAGGTCCAACCGGTAGAGCACTTGATTGTAATCGTAACGCGGCGTCGGCTCGGGTCGGTCGGCGAACTCCCGACTGTACGTCCCCTCGAACAGCAGCACCGGCGAATCCCCACGCAGGATCTCCGCGTGGATCCGCGGATTGTAAAAGGTATAGTTGTCGTGGCTGAGCACCTTGACCGCTCGGCCCCAGGGTCCCAACGGCGAGGAAGCCTCGGCATACCAAACCTCGCCAAAGGCCGACGGTCGGCCGAACCGTTCCATGAAAACCGCCACCCACCGTTTCCTCCATGGATGCCAGGCAATGGATCCACTGTGCGGTTCGACCCTGCGGCCGTCGGCAGCAACCAGATGATCCGGCGCATCCACGCGCTCCCACTGGGCCGGATCCGACCACGCCTCAAAAGTCGCCGGACATCGCAAACGCGGGAACGGGTTGCCGAAAAGCAACCAAGCCCGACCCTGGTCGTCCTGCCACCACACCGCATGTCCTTCCGGCACCGCAGGCGCTTCCGGTCGATCCGCGGATTTCGTCCAGAGTTCTTTCAAAAACTCGAAGCGTTCGTCGGCATCGTCCCAAATGCAAAGCCCCCACCGATAGACCTCGAGAGGCGGTTTGATCTTGGCGTAGACGGCGACCAGCCGCGCCTGCCCTTCTCGGTTGGTCACGCTGGCCAGGCCGCTCAACCAGGTGGGCCCCTCGCCCGGCATTTCGGCCACCGCTCGCGGTTGCCCCCGGCTGTCCCGAAACAGGTCGAACCGCATGCGAATCGGCGGCTCCGGTTTCGGTAGCGGCTCCAGCGAAGTGGTCGCACTGGTGGCGTGAAAAATCCCCAAGGGATACCGGGGCAGCGTTGTGTCCCCCCAGACCCAGTGCAGCCGCCCCCGATGCGCCGCAATCTGGACGCTGTCACAGCCCCACAC
>JAOADM010000129.1 GCA_026417315.1 Limisphaera sp. | reverse complement strand
CCCATGAACATGGCAATCGGGATGGTCGCCCCCACGGTGAACACGCCCCAAGGGCTTTCGGCCAGCGCCTTCACCACCACCAGGCCCAGCACCGCCAGCAGAATCACGATGATGGCCAGGATCGCCAACAACGCCACCAACCCGGCCGGCCGATTCAGTTCGTCCCGCACCATCTCCCCCAGGGACCGGCCCCGACGGCGCATGGAACAAAACAGAATGACGAAATCCTGCACCGCACCGCCCAGTACGCACCCGATCAGAATCCACAAGGTTCCGGGCAGGTACCCGAACTGCGCCGCCAACACCGGCCCCACCAGCGGGCCCGGACCCGAGATCGCGGCAAAGTGATGCCCGAAGACGATCCACTTGTGAGTGCGGACAAAATCCTTGCCGTCATCGTGCATCTCGGCCGGGGTGGCCCGCCGGTCGTTCAACGCCAGCACCCGTGCCGCCAGCCACTTCGAATAGAATCGGTAGCCCAGCGCATACGAGCAGATCGCCGCGATAAGAATCGTCGAAGCATTGACCGGTTCCCCCCGCGGCCACGCCATGGTCACGTACGCCCCCGCACCGGCCAGGGCCACGGCCAACCAAATCCCTGCACGCAACACCCTTTTCATCGCGTGACGGCCCCCTCTTTTTCTTCGAAACATCGCAATCCGTAAAGTCCGGACTTGGCTCCTGCGCGCGCAGGGTCGGAGGGCCGACCGGGGTCCTGGATTGCGTTCATCCGCGTGTCCTCGTCCGGACCGCGGGCTTCGCTGCTGATGGATCGCGCAAGCCGCCCCCGGCCGCGTCACGGAAATCTTTGACGTCCGGCAGCGTTGCGGGCCAATCTCCTGCCGCCATGTGGACCGTCAAATGTCTTTTGGCCGTTGCCATCCTGGTGGCCCTCGCGGCTTGCGTGACGCCGCATCTGCCCTATCCCGTCACCCGCAAGGAACCGGTGGTGGACTTCTACCATGGTGTGCCCGTGGAAGACCCGTACCGCTGGCTCGAGGACGACCATGCCCCGGAGACCAAAGCCTGGGTGGAAGCCCAAAACCGGGTCACGTTCGATTACCTGGCCCGCCTGCCCGAGCGTGAACCCCTCCGGGCTCGCCTGACCGAGCTGTGGAACTACGAGCGCTACAGCCCGCCCGTGCGCCGGGGCAACCTCTACTTCTTCAGCAAGAATGACGGGCTGCAGAACCAGTCCGTCCTGTACGTGACCGACAGCCTCGACCGGCCCGCCCGGGCCCTGCTCGATCCCAACCAGTGGTCCCCGGATGGCACGGTGGCACTGACCGGAGCCACCGCGACCGAGGACGGGCGTCTGCTGGCCTACGGTCAGTCCGTGGCCGGCAGCGACTGGCAGGAATGGCGCGTGCGCGACGTGCAGACCGGCCGCGATCTGCCCGACCATGTCCGTTGGGTCAAGTTCAGCGGCGCTTCCTGGCGCAAGGACGGCAGCGGCTTCTTCTACAGCCGGTTCGACGAGCCCGACGAGAAAACACGGCTCACCGGGGTCAATTATTTTCAAAAACTCTACTTTCACCGCCTCGGCACCCCGCAAAGCGAGGACCGGCTGGTCTATCACCGGCCCGATCAAAAGGAATGGGGCTTTTACGGCCAGGTCACCGAGGACGACCGCTATCTCATCATCACCGTCACCCGCGGCACCGACCCGAAGAACTGTGTGTTTTACCTGGACCTTCAGGATCCCGCGGCGCGCGTGGTGGAGCTGCTTCCGCAGTTCGAAGCCGATTTCACCTTCATCGACAACGACGGCCCCATATTCTGGTTCCGCACCGACCTGGAGGCCTCGCGCGGTCGCGTGATCGCCATTGACATTCGCCAGCCCGACCGTCGGCACTGGCGGGAAATCATTCCCCAGTCCGACGACACCTTGCGCAATGTGCAGGTCATCGGCGAGCGTTTCGTGGCCGAGTATCTGCATCACGCCTCCAGCCGGATCCGGCTCTTCCACCTGGACGGCCGACCGGACCGCGAGCTCTCGCTGCCGGGGCTCGGCACCGTCAGCGCTCTGAACGGCCGGCGCTCAGACACCGAGTTTTTCTTTCACTTCACCAGCTTCACCGTGCCCGGCCGGGTGTACCGCTACGATCTCCCCTCCGGGGAGCTTTCCGTCTGGCGTCAACCCCGGCTCGCCTTCAATCCGGACGACTACGAAACGCACCAGGTCTTTTACACGAGTCGCGACGGCACGCGCGTGCCGATGTTCATCACACACCGCAGGGGGCTGGTGCGCAACGGGCGCAACCCCACCCTGCTGTACGGCTACGGGGGGTTCAACATCAGCCTCACCCCCGGTTTCAGCGTGGCCAATCTGGTCTGGATGGAACAGGGCGGCGTGTATGCCGTGCCCAACCTGCGCGGCGGCGGCGAATACGGCGAGGCCTGGCACCAGGCCGGCACGAAGCTCCGGAAACAGAACGTGTTCGATGACTTCATTGCCGCCGCCGAGTGGCTCATCGCCAACCGCTACACCTCCCCGCGGCATTTGGCCATCGCCGGCGGCAGCAACGGCGGTCTGTTGGTGGGCGCCTGCATGACGCAGCGGCCTGACCGGTTCGCGGTGGACCTGCCCGCCGTCGGCGTCATGGACATGCTCCGGTTCCACAAGTTCACCATCGGCTGGGCCTGGACCTCGGAATACGGGTGCGCCGACGACCCCGAGGCGTTCCGGTACCTTTACGCCTACTCGCCCCTGCACAACCTGCGGCCCGGCACCCGGTATCCCGCCACCCTGATCACCACGGCGGATCACGACGATCGCGTGGTTCCCGCTCACAGCTTCAAGTTCGCGGCACGCCTCCAGGAATGCCAGGTCCGCGGTGGCCCGCCGGTTCTGATCCGGATCGAAACCCGCGCCGGTCACGGCGCCGGCAAACCCACCGCCAAGCAAATCGAAGAAGCCGCTGATCGCCTGGCCTTCGCCCTCCACCACACCCGGTGAGCCCGACCGCCCCGTGGCCGCGCGAAAACCTTTGCTCCGCGCCATCACGTTCGACGCCGGCGGCACCTGGCTGCACCCCTGGCCGTCCGTCGGCGCCATTTACGCCGAAGTCGCCACCGCGTGGACCGGCCGGCACTTTTCGGCCCGCGATCTGACGCGCCGCTTTCAGGAAGCTTGGCGGGCCCGGCCGGACTTCGATCATTCCCGCGCCCGGTGGATGGAAGTGGTGGATGCCGTTTTCGCCGGGCTGCTCCCGGTTCCGCCCAGCCGAACTTTTTTTGGTGAACTGTATGAACGTTTTCGGCACCCCGACGTATGGCGGGTCGATCCGGCCTTCCCCCGGTTGCTGATGCGCCTCCGCCGCCGGGGCGTCAAACTCGGCCTGATCTCCAACTGGGATTTGCGTCTGCGTCCCCTGCTGCGGGCCCTGCGGCTGGAATCGGGGTTCGATGTGATCGTCGTTTCCGCGGAAATTGGTTTCGCCAAACCCTCCCCCTCGATCTTCCTGCATGCCGCAGATGCGCTGGGACTGCCGCCCGATCAAATTCTGCACGTCGGTGACGAGCCGGTGGCGGACGTGGAGGCTGCCCGGCGGGCCGGATTTCAGGCGGTCCTGCTGGGGCGCCGTCCGCAGTCCTCCGCGCCGCATGCCATCCGCTCGCTCCGCCAGTTGGAGCCCTGGCTTCGCCGGGCCGGATTTCAATGGCCCGCCTCGCGCTCCGGCCCGTAAGCCTTTACCACAACAACGCCACTGCACCGGTCCCTGCTGCGGCTGCCCACAACACCAGCACGGCACGCGTCGGACTCAGGCCGGCCCGCACCAGCAGATGCGAGAAGTGATGCGTGTCTCCGACGTAAAAAGGCTGGCCCCTCCGCCACCGGCTGATCACCACCTGCACCAGATCCGACAGCGGCACCGCCAACACCCAGAGCGGGGACAACACTGCATGCCAGCGGGGATGCAGTTCACTGTAAAAGTGCGGCAGGATCGCCAGCACGGCCACCCAGTAACCCACGAGGTGACTGCCCGAGTCCCCCAAAAAAGCGCGAGCCCGCGGGAAATTCCACGGCAAGAAACCGGCCAGCGCTCCGCACACGGCAAATGCGCAGCACGCGACCAGATACTGTCCCTGCCGCGCCGCCAAGACTGCGAAGTACCACGAGGCTATCAACCCCAGCCCGGCACAAAGCCCGTTCATGTTGTCTGTGAAATTGAAGGCGTTGACCAGGGTGAGGATCCACAGCACGGTGACCAGGTAGCTGAACCACGGGCTGGGCACAAACAGCGTGATGCGGATCCCGGCCAGGGCCACGGCGCTGGCGACCAGCCATTGCCCCAAAAACTTTACGCCCGGCCGCAATTCATGGCGGTCATCCAATGCCCCCAGCAGGGTCATGGCCAGGGCCCCGCCGACCAGCACCGCCAGTTGCCCGGCGCGACGGCTGACCCCGTGCCACAGAGCCGCCCAGGTGGCGGGATCGGACCAGACCGTGAACAGGGCGGCCGCCCCTGCACCGAGGGCCAACAACCAACCCGTCAACACGGCCAGCCCGCCGGCCAGGGGCATCGGCTCGGCATGGATCTTTCGTTGTCCGGGATCGTCCACCATGCCCAGCCGGCGCACCGCGCGCCGCCACAAGGGCAGGCTGAGGGCGCTGCCCGCACAGGCGATCAGGGCCGCGGGCACGAACAAATTCCACGGCGTCTCCATGGTCAATCCTTTTGCGGTGCCCGACCCAACAACCGCACGTACAACGCATGCAACGCGTCCACCATGGTTTGCACGTCAAAATGCTGTCGCACCCATGCGCGGCCCTGCTGTCCCAACCGCTGCCGCAACCCTGCGTCCTGAAGCAGCCGCAGGATTGCCTGCTCCAAACCAGCCCGATCTCCCGGGGTCACCAGAAAACCGGTTTCCCCGGGACGACACACCTCCGGCGCACCGTCACAGGCGTAGGCCACGACCGGTTTGCCGGCCGCCAGCGCCTGGGGCAGTGCGCGCGGCAACCCTTCGCGTCGCGACAAGTGCACGACCACGTCCAGGATCCCCATCCAGGCAGGAATCTCGGCAGGCGGCACCAACCCGACGAAACGCACGTGCTCCGCCAGGCCCAGCGCACGGACGCGTGCCTCCAGACGTCCCCGCCAGGCCCCGTCACCCAGGAATACGAACTTCAGCTGCGGCACTTTTCGCACCAGCGCGGGCGCCACGTCCAACAGGTCGTCATGTCCCTTGAGCTTGAACAGCCGCGCCACCTTGCCCACCAACAGATCCTGCGGGCCCGCGCCCAGCCGCGCCCGCCGCTCCGGATCGTTCCTTGCCTGCAGAAACGGCTCGAGATCGAAGCCGCTGTAAATCCGGGTGTACTGGTCGGGTCGGCCGATGCCAGCGGCCAGATACTGCCGGGCCATGGCGTCGGCCACGACGACGAAGTGGGTGGTGACCCGGCCGGCCCACTGTTCTGCGGTGCGAAAGATCCAGTTGGCCAGTGGGCCCTGAAAGGTCCCGAAGGAGGGTCCGTGGATGGTGTGCACGATCACCGGCACGCCGGCGCGCCGGGCCGCCAGGCGCCCCACAAAACCGGCCTTGCCACTGTGCGTGTGCACCAGGTCGGGTCGCCAGTGCCGAAAGCGTTGCGTCAGCCGCAGCCACGCCCGCGTGTCCTGCCACGGATGCAGGGGACGGATCAATGAGGGTTCGATCTCCAGAAGTCCGGGTACCGCCGCGGCCACCGGTTCCAGAGAACCCTCCGGTCCGCGGGTGGGGCCGGAGATCAGTTTGACCTCCCAGCCGTATCGCTGGCGCAAGCCCAGCACGCTGGCCAGGGTGTTTTCCTGGGCCCCGCCCACGATCAGGCGGGTGATCACGTGCACCACGCGCATGGGGGCGGTCAGGGCGATCCCGGTTTCAAGAGCCGCAGCCGCGCCACCACATTGGAAGCCTCGGCGGTTTGTTGCGGGGCCGAGGCCAGGTAGGCTTCGTAGTGTTGGATGGCCGCATTGGTGTCGCGGCGCTGCCAGGCGATCTCGCCCAGGCCGTATTGCACCTGATACGCCTGCGGGTAGAGGCCCGCCAGGTACTGGTAATCCCGCCAGGCCTCGTCGAGTGCGCCGCGTCGCAGGTGGGCGATGGCGCGGTTCAGCATTGCGGGGTGGTTGTTGGTCTGCACGCGCAGCAGTTGATCGAGCACTGCGACCGCTTCGTCGTACCGGCCGGCCTGCAGGCAGGCATAGCCCTTGTTCATCATGGCATCCGTGTCGCCGGGCAGCACCTGCAGTTGTCGGTCGAACAACTCGATCGCCCGCGCCCATTCCCCGGCCCGGAGATAGACCTGCGCACAGACCGCCAGCAAATAGTGATTGGTCGGGCCGGTGCCGACGGCGCGGGCCAGGAGTTCGTGGGCCTGTTCCCGCTGGCCCGAGGCAAAGCGCGCAGTGGCTTCCAGCCCCAGCAGCTCGATCTGGTTCGTGAGGGTCAGACCAAAACGGGCCGGTTGACTCGTCACTTCGCGCACCACTTCCAGCGCCCGCGTTGGTTGCCGCACGGTCAAATACAAATGCGCCAACCACAACCGCGAGGGCAGGTCGTCCGGCACCAGTTGCCGCACCCGCTCGAACTCCACCAGGGCCTGGCGGAGCAGGCCCCCCTGCGCGAAAACCCGCCCCTGCTCGTAGCAGAAGGTCGGTTCATCGAAGGGACCATTTTCGCCGATGACCTGGTCCCAGTTTCGATACATCCGAAACTGGTCCTCCACCGGCCCGGTCAACGTGACTCGCGTCGGCCTGCCCGCCAGCAGGCTGCGGTTGTATTCCGCGTTGACCTGCGCCACGAGGTTCTGCGGATTCAACTCGAGCGCGCGCGCGAAGCAGTCCCCGGCCTCCTTCCAGCGGCCCAGCCGTTGCAATTGCACCCCCCACCAATTCAACGAGCGCGAGTAGAACACCGCCAGCAGCCGCACGTCCGGCAACACGGGTCGGCCCACTCGCAACCGCAACAGAACCCGGTCCAACAGGTTCGTGGGGCCGGTCCGACCCAGGCCGCGCCGCAACTGCGCCAGCGCACCTTCGGCCGCCTGCGCCCAAAAACGCTGGTTTTCTTCGACGAGCGCTGTCTCCCACGGCTCCGGCAGGATTTCTTCCGGCGAGTATCGGCGCAGTTCCCAGACCAGACCATGCGGCCGGGGGGCAAAATACTCGAAGTAGTACCCGAAACTCGGATGCAGATAATAAACTGGGCGCGCCTCGGACACGCGCAACAGCCGGTCGATCAACCAGAGCGGATCCAGCGGACCCGGGGGCGCGTTGGTGGGAGGCGCAGGCCAAAGACCGTCCGTCCGGCGCCGCAACGCCTCGTGATAGTCCGGGAACGTCAACAGCCGAGTGTCCACCGCCACGTGGGCCGCGCCCGGCGAACGCTGTTGCAGAAGGGCCTGGACCGGCCACAACCGCCGCGGGTCATCGCTCAACAACACGGCGGGTTGTTCGGGCAGGCTCGAGCGCGCCAACAGCGCAAACTCCCGCAACCATCGCCCGTCCGCTGTGCGAATGGCCGGATAGCTCCGGTAAAACAGCAGACCTGCCGCCACCCAACCCAACCCGCAGACGGCCAGCACCACGGCACGGTTCCGTCGCACCTGCGCCGGTGTCCACCGGAACGAACGCCGGCGTTCTCCAAACACCAGCAGGAAATACCCTGTCGCGTAACCCACGACCAATGCCGTCAACCAGTGCAGCGGCAGGAATTGGGGGCCCAAGCCGACCTGGGACGCACTGACGGGCGGATCCAGCGCCACCCACACCCCTCCCACCAGGAACATCCCCCGCAACACATGGAAACTGAACGTCGTCAAGCCCGAGCCCACCCGGCTGATGTCTCCGCTCAACGGCCGGAACCGCAGCGCCAGAATCACCAGCGGCACCAGGGAAAACAGGGCCACCAGTCCCAGCGCCTCCCGCGCATAGAGGAGATGCCCCACCAACTGGTTCTTCTGTTCCACCAGCAGCATGCGCAACGCCGGCCAGAACGGCACGGTCATCTCCGGATGCAGTTTGGCCAGCGCCGGGGTTGTCAGGTAGAAGGAACACCCTGCCAGTCCCAGCAGCCAGGCCCGCACCAGGAAGCGCAATCGGAAGAAGGACCAGCCCATGACCCACGCCAGGGCCACCAGAAAGCCGGGCAGCAACAGGATCAGCACCCAATTCTCCACCATCCCCAGCCCGTACACGAACACTGCCTGGTCCAGCCATCGCTCCCGCGCATCCAGCCGATACTCCAGCAGACATCGCACGACCCAGGCAAAGAGCAGCAAATCGAACATTTCCGGACCGCCGTCACGCGCACGATCCCAAAAGGTGAACTGCAAGCCCGCCACGGCACACGCCACCACGGGCGGGATCCATGCGCGGCGCCCCGTGAGCAATCCCCACTCGTTGCGCACGGCGAATTGCTCCAGCGGCGTCCGGTCATGGGGCAGAAGCGCCACGCAACGAGCCAGGAGCGCCAGCGTTCCCGCGGCACAAAGGGCGGAAAAGAGACTCAACAGAATCGGCACCCAACCCGGCGGCAACCATCGCAATGGGTATGTCAACAGGGTGTACACGGGAGAGGCCAGGCCCGGTTGCCATTGGAGCCCGGTGAGCCCTGCCACGGACAGGAGGTTGCCGAGCGTGAGACCCCGGTTGAGGGTGAAGAGGTAGAGGACCAACGCCACACCTGCCACGGCCCAGGGCAGGGTCACGGATACAAAGCGCCGTTCCTGCTGCATACTTGCCGGTTGGGTCGCCATGCGCCGCGCCCAAGGTGGCCCACCGGCCAGCCGGTTGGCAAGAGCCGCGTGTTCAATCCATGCCTCCGTAACCCAATCATCACAATCGCGAATGCCGCCGCGTCATTTGGCGGTGCTGCTCCGTTGGAGCCTTGTTGATCAAGCTTCGGGCGATCCGGGTTGTGCCCTGCCCTGGCACGCTCGCCCCTGGCCTCCCCTTCCGCTGCACGCAAGCGGAGACGAGCGGGTGGGGAGTTTCTGTGCGCCGAGAAAGCCCCGCACGACTCACCCGGCTCCGACGCCTCCGCCGCAGCACGCAACCGTTTCCCAGGCATCGAAGAAGCCGGAGATGCCCCCGCACCCCTCCGTCGGGCCAGGGGATTGAATCGAAAGCGGCGCCGCACGGAAGGAGCTGAGCGTCTCGAGTCCAGAGGATGGGTCGTTTCGCCGCAGGCTCGTTCGGCTGGCGGGCCGACACGCCAACGCGCGGGGAGGAGCCCGGCTCCCAGCTGCACCCGACATGGCATGGAGCTCTGGGTCGGCACGGATCCGGTGATTCTGGGGCGGGCGGTTGATCACTTCTTGCCTCGGTGCCACGCGGATCGTGCCCGGTACCCACCCAATGGCTCCTTGCCGCCAGGCAGTCGGGCCCGCAGAATCGCGGGGGGTTCCGGACGCGTCAGACGGATCTGGCCTGGACCGCTGGATTCCGGGGAGCCTGCGCCCGGCGATGGGCGTGGTGGACCGTCCTCGTGTGGTTGCTGGGGATCCGACTCGGAGCGGTGGAGGAGGCGGCACCCGCGTATTTCTTTCAGGTCTGGGGGACCGACGAGGGCTTGCCGCAGAGTTCCGTGGCGGCGTTGGCGCAAACGCGCGAGGGGTACTTGTGGTTGGGCACCTACGCGGGACTGGTGCGTTTCGACGGCGTGCGCTTCGTGGTCTTCGACGCGGGAAACACGCCGGGTCTGTCGAGCAGCCGGGTGACGGCGTTGTACGAGGACGCCGAGGGACGCCTGTGGGTTGGACACGAAAACGGATCGGTTTCCGTCCGTGAATCGGGGCGGTTTCGCCCGGTGCCGGTGCCCCCGGGTTGGGGCACGGGCAAGGTGCTGGCCATCGTGGCCGACGAGCAGGAGCAAATCTGGCTCGTGGACGAGGAAGGCCTCCTGGTTCGGGTGTCCGATGGTCGGCGGCTGCTCCCCGAAACGGGCGGAGGTCGGGGGCTGGTTTCCGTGGCCAGAGGCGCGAACAAGGAGGTCTGGATCGCCCGAAACGGCCGGGTCTCCCGCGTCTGGCGGGGAGAAGTTGCGCCAGTGGCCTTCGAAAAAGAGGGCGAACCCGGATTCGTGCAAGGGATCTGTGCGAGCCGGCGCGGAGGATTCTGGGTTTCGTACAGCGGTGAGCTGGCACGTTGGGCCGGGGGCCGGTGGCAGGAAACCCGGAACCGGGCTCCGTGGTACTCCACGGGAGTTCCGGTGATGCTGGAGCTTTCCGACGGCACCGTGGCGGCGGCCACGACCGAAGCGGGACTGTTCCTGGTGCCGCCTCGGGGACAAGCGCTGCACTTTACCCGAACGAACGGCCTGCCGCAGGACTGGGTGCGGTCCCTGTGTGAAGACCACGAGGGGAACTTGTGGGCCGGAGTGGGAAGCGCAGGCTTGGTGGCCGTCCGACCGAGCAAGGTGTGGACCCCGGCCCCCCCGGATCGTTGGCAGGGCCGGGCCGTGTTGTGCGTCATGGCTGACCGCAGGGGCGCGCTTTGGATCGGGACGGAGGGCGCGGGTTTGTACCGCTGGCACGAAGGTCGGTGGGAACGATTCGCCGTCGAATCCGGGCTTTCAAATCTGTTTGTGTGGTCC
>JAOADM010000128.1 GCA_026417315.1 Limisphaera sp. | reverse complement strand
GCTCCGGATCATGCGCGGGACGCCGGAACTGCGGGTCCAGGTGAACCAGGTTGGTGAGCGATTCGTGCCGCAGCGGGGCCAGCAGTCCGCGCCGGATCATCACGGGCACCACGTTGTCGCTGGGCACCACCACGTCATAAAGCTTGTCGCCCCCGCTGAGCATGCGGGCCAGCATGCTCTCGGTGTCCTCGTAGAGGTCCATGATGACGCGACACTGGTACTGTCGCTCGAAGTCGGACACCACCGCCGGGTCGATGTACTCGGACCAGATGAACAGTCGCAATTCCCGGCGCGCGGCGGCGGATTCTCCGGCGCCCAAAAGGAAGGGGCAGAGGAGGAGCAACGCTCCGAACACCGGGTGCACCCGGACCAACGACAAACCGTGTGGCTTCATGAGGGAATGGGTGGTTTCCGATACAGGGCGGTCAGTGCCAGCGTCAACACCAGCGCCGCGAGGATCAGCAACGAAGACAGGGCATGGATCTCCGGGGACAGTCCGCGCTTCACCGAGGCGTGGATGAGGATGGGAAGGGTGGTCGCCCCGGGGCCGGTGGTGAAAAAGCTCACCACGAAGTCGTCCAGACTCAGGGTGAAGGCAAGCAGGGCTGCGGCCGCGACCGCCGGACTCAGCAAGGGCAGCGTCACGTGGCGAAACGTTTGCCAACTGGTGGCCCCCAGATCACGGGCAGCCTCTTCCAAGGTCGGATCCAAACCGGCCAGCCGTGCCCGCACGACGATGGCCACGAACGGGATTTGGAAGGTCACATGCCCCACGATCATGGCCGGCATCCCCGGCTCGAGACCCAGACCCAGCTCTTGTGCGGTGGCCACAGCCAACAGCAGCCCCACGGCCAACAGGATGTCCGGTACGAACACCGGCACCGATAACGACCTTTCGATCCAGTCCCTTCCGGGAAACCGCCATCGACTCAATCCATAGGCCAGGGATGTGCCCAGGAACGTGGCGATCAGGGTGCTGACCGAGGCCAGGATCAAGGTGTTGAGGACGGCCTGCAGGGCGGGCTGATTGTGGAGCAACTGCCGGTACCAGTGCGTCGTGAACCCGACCCATTCGGTTCCGAACCGGGCGGCATTGAAGGACTGGACCAGCACTGCCAGCAGCGGCGCGTAGAGAAAGAGGTAGACCCCCATCACCCACCATTGCGCGGGCCAGCCGGTGAATCCGTGGCGCGTTCGGGGATGTCGGGTGTTCATGGGCGATGCGTTTCCTGTCGGGCTGCACTGCGCGCGCGCCACGCCAGCGCCAGAAGCATCAAACCCAGCGTCGCGGTGGCCAGCGCCGCGCCAAACGGCCAATCCCGGCTCGGGCCAAATTGCTGCTGCAGCAGATTGCCCAGGAACGCAAGCTTGGCGCCCCCCAGAAGATCAGGAACCACGAATTGTCCGGTGGCCGGCAGGAAGACCAGGATCGAGCCGGCGGCCACCCCCGGTCGCAGTTGGGGCCAGACGGCATGGCGAAAGGCCTGCCAACGATTGGCTCCCAGGTCCATGGCCGCTTCCACCAACGTCCAATTGAGTCGCTCCGCGGCCACGTAGATCGGCAGCACCATGAACGGCAAAAAGTCACAGACCATGGCCGTCAGCACAGCGCCCCACCCGGGGTACAGCCCGGCGCCCGACTGCCCGATGCCCACGGCGTTCAAGAGCCGGGTCAACGGGCTGTCCGGAGAAAGAAGCACCTGCCAGGCGTAGGTGCGCACCAGGAAATTGGTCCAGAACGGAATCACCACCAGCGTCAGAGCCATGAGTTGCCACCGCCTCGGCAGTCGGGCCAACCAGAGGGCAAGCGGCAGGGCGCTCAGCAAACAAAGCAAGGTGGTGGCGGCGCCCAACAGCAGGCTCCGACCCAGCACCACCGGATAGAACGGGTCGAAGCCAAGCTCTCCGAAGCCGAGCAACCTGCGGTAATTCTCCCAGGTCAGAGGCGGCGTAACCTCGCCGTCGGGGCCGCGGCTGAAAAAGCTCATGACCGCCAGGCCGAGCAGGGGGAACAGAAAAAACAGCAGCATCCAGAGCACGGGGACGCCGCAGACAAGCGCAGCGGGCCCGAGCCCCTGTCGGAGCGGAGTGTCCGTGCCCTTTCGGTCGCAGACGGGGGATCCGCGCGAGACCGGGGCGCAGGGTGCGACGTAAGACGGCTCAGTCATCGAGGGGAATCAACGCTTCCGGCGGCAGTCGGCAGATCACGCGTTGCCCCGGCTGACAGGCCGCGGCCGGGCTTGCGTCGTTGGGGAGGGAGACCGTCAGGGTGCTTTGATCGGGCAGCACAACCCGGTATTCGACCGCGGCTCCCGTGTACACCCTGTCCTGGATGCGCGCCAAAACCTGGTTGGGCAATGGCTGCCGCAAGGGGCCCGCGGGCAACAGCTGGATTCGTTCCGGTCGGATGGCCAGCGTGACGCGGTTGCGGCAGGAGACCCGGGGAGGAGTTTCGATCGTCTCCATCCTCTCGGTGCGGGCTCCGGAGGGCCGCACCTCCAGGAGTCCCCAGGGCGTGTCGACCCGCCAGTCGAAGGCGCTTTGCGGCAGGCACTCTCCCTCGATCAGGTTGCACTGGCCGAGAAACCGGGCGACGAAGCGGTTGCGCGGCTGCTCGTACAGTTCCCGGGGCGTCCCCAGTTGTTCAATGCGGCCGGCGCGCATGACCGCCACGCGGTCGCTCAGCGCCAGCGCTTCTTCCTGGTCGTGAGTGACATGAAGGAACGTCAGCCCCAGCCGACGCTGCAGCTGGCGCAGTTCGGTTTGGAGCTGGCGCCGCAGTTGCAAGTCCAGGGCGCCCAGGGGCTCGTCCAGCAACAGCACCAGAGGTTCGTTGACCAGGGCGCGTGCCAGGGCCACGCGTTGTTGTTGACCCCCGGAGAGTTGAGCGGGACGGCGATGCTCCAGCCCCTCGATCTGCACCAGGCGCAATGCGCTCCTGACCCGCTCCTCCACGTCACCTGCGGCCACCCCCTTCATGCGCAGTCCAAACGCCACGTTGTCCCACACGTTCAAGTGAGGGAACAGGGCGTACGACTGGAACACCGTGTTCACCGGACGGCGGTGGGGCGGTGTGCGGGTCATGTCCACGCCGTCCAGACGCACCCACCCGGCGTCGATCCGGTCCATGCCTTCCCACACGCGCAAAAGGGTGGTCTTGCCGCACCCCGAGGGGCCAAGGAGGGAAAAGAACTCACCCTTGCGAATTGCAAACGACACACCGCTCAGAGCGGTCACGGAACCGAATCGCCGCACCAGATTCTGACATTCCACCGCCGGGTGCGGCGGTTCCGGTTCTGCGCCCGCGGCCGGCTCCGAGCTCGCCACAGTCAAGGTCTCCTGCTGCACAAGCTGATATGTAGCAAACCCGGCGCGATTGCCAATAGGGGACCGAAGGACCACCCCCGGATCGGCCCGGCGGGCGCCCCCTACGCCCCTGCGAGGGGCTCGATCCGACCGAGAGGCCGGCGGCACGGCGGCCTGGGGCACAGGATTCCAGGTAGGGCCAGCCGCGTGGCGACCCCGGTTTTCGACGGTTCTGGGGATTTCATGATCCGGCGACACGCTTTTCCGGGTGGTTGGTGCCGATGGCCTGTCCACCCACCGGCATTGAGCTGTTCGGTAGCCGGCTGCGGGTGTTGGGACGAGCCGGACCAACGGGAGGGAGGGCGCCGGGCGTGGGGATGGGCCGACGCGCTGGTCGAGGACCCGGGCCACAACTTGCGGGAGGCCCGGAGGCGATCCACCCGGCCGCACCCGGCGCGAGCAGCGTTGACAGCCACGGCCCCGGGCCTTCGCGGCCGGGTTTGGAGATTCGAGAGACCGCCTTGCTCCGGGCACAGAATTGGAGTAAGAATGGTCGCCTGCGGCGCGGCCGCAGGCCCGAGCGACATTCGCAGCAATTGCCGGACTGAAACCCTGAAGCGCTGTGGAGTCGGGCAGGGACGCACTCCGGACCGGGGCCGGGCGCCGGAGCGCGCCGGGTCGGAACCGACCGGTGAAAGAGCTTTACACAGCGGAGGCGGCGGGCCTAGGTTTGCCGTGGAAAACGCGTTATGGATTGGAAGAAAAAGACGATCGACAGCTTCAAGCTGCACGAGCGCGACACCGGGTCGGCGGACGTGCAGATTGCGCTCTTGACGCAGCGGATCAACCATTTGACGGAGCACCTGCAGAAAAACAAGAAGGATCACAGCTCGCGTCGGGGGTTGTTGATGATGGTCAGTCAGCGGCGACGCCTGCTGGACTACTTGCAGCGGACGGCGTACGACCGGTACGTGGCGATCATCAAGAAGTTGAATTTGCGTCATTGACCCGGAGTGGTGTTGCACAGGCCGGCCCGCGCGTCGTGGGGACGCACGGGTCGTCGCATTTTCCGAAGCCAGCTTTCGGGATGAAGCGCGCGAGCATCCCGCAAGCCGGAGGACACATGCCTCGCGCAGAACCCGGCCCCGTTGCCGCGGGCAATTTCCCTCAGGTCCGAACGCACCGCGGGCTTGATGGAAGTTTCTCGGCGGCAACGGTGGCCTTCGCAACCTGGACATGCATACACAAGTGACGGCCCTGGTGGGCGAGGCGCCCATCGTGATTGAAACGGGCAAGATAGCCAAGCAGGCGGACGGCGCCGTGACGGTGCAGTTGGGCGAAACCATCGTCATCGTCGCCGCCGTTGCCGCTACCAAACCACGAGAGGGAGCGGATTTCTTTCCGCTCACCGTGGATTATCGGGAAAAGGCCGCGGCTGCGGGGCGATTCCCCGGGGGATACTTCAAGCGGGAAGGCCGCCCCACCGAGAAAGAAATCGTTACCTCCCGCATGATCGACCGGCCGATCCGGCCGTTGTTCCCCAAGGGTTGGTTCAACGAGGTCCAGGTCCAGGCGATTGTCCTGAGTGCCGATGGCCAAAACGACCCGGACGTGCTGTGTGTCAACGGGGCCTCGGCGGCGCTCATGGTCAGCGACATTCCGTGGGCCGGACCGGTCGCAGCAGTGCGCATCGGCCGCATCAACGGCCGGTTCGTGGTCAATCCGACTCATGCCGACCTGGAGCGCAGCGACCTGGACCTGGTCTATGTCGGGACCGAAACCCAGGTCATCATGTTCGAAGGGTCCGCCAAAGAGATCAGCGAGGCGGACTTCAACGCTGCGTTGCAGTTCGGCCAGCAGGCCATCCAGCCCCTGATCGCTGCCCAAAAGGAACTGGCCGCCAGGGCCGGCAAACCCAAGCGACCCATCACCGTCCAGGTGGTGCCGGACGAAATCCTCAATCGGGCCCGTGAGCTGGCCGGAGATCGCGTGGTCCCCGCCCTGTTGACCCCCGGCAAGCTGGCCCGGGAAGCCGCCGTCAACGCCCTGTTCGAAGAGGTTTGCCAGAAGCTCACCGAGGAATTCGGCCCGGAAAAGATCACCGAGTTTGTCCGGCGCGAAGTCCAATACCACATCCAACGCGCCGCCATCCGCGACCTGATCCTCAACGAAGGAAAACGCCTCGACGGCCGTGCCATGGACGCGATCCGTCCCATCTCCTGCGAAGTGGGCCTGCTGCCGCGCGCCCACGGCTCGGCCCTGTTCACGCGGGGCGAGACCCAGGCCATGGTGCTGGCCACCCTGGGCACGGAAGAAGATGCCCAGGAATTCGACGCCTACACCGGCGGCGCCACCGAGAAACGATTCATCCTGCATTACAACTTCCCGAACTTCTCCGTGGGCGAAACGGGCCGGATCACCGGACCCGGCCGGCGGGAGATCGGCCACGGAAACCTGGCGGAGCGTTCCCTGGCGCCCTTGCTGCCACTGGATGACTACCCGTATGCCATCCGGGTGACCAGCGAGATCATGGAATCCAACGGGTCCACCTCGATGGCCACCGTCTGTGGCGGCTCGCTGGCGCTGATGGACGCGGGAATTCCGCTGCAGCGGCCGGTGGCCGGCATCAGCATCGGGCTCTGCACCGAGTACGACGCGGAGGGTCGCCTGACCCGGTACCAACTGCTGACCGATATCATCGGGGCCGAAGACCACTTCTGTGACATGGACTGCAAGATTGCCGGCTCCGAGCGGGGCATCACCGGGTTCCAGCTGGATCTCAAACTGCCCGGGCTGCCGTTGTCCGTCATTGCGGAGGCGGTGGAACGCGCCCGCGTGGCCCGACTGGCCATCCTCCAGGAGATGAACAAGGTGCTCTCGGCGCCGCGCCCCGAACTCAGCAAATACGCCCCGCGTATTCTCACCCTCAAGATCGATCCGGAAAAGATCGGCACCCTCATCGGCCCGGGCGGCAAGAACATCAAGAAACTGGTGGAAGAATCGGGTTGCGAGATCGACATCGACGACGATGGCACCGTGCGGATCTACTCCGTCTCGCCGGAGGGCATGCGCATCGCCAAGGAGGCCATCGAAGCGCTCTCGGCCGAGGCCGAAGTGGGCAAGATCTATCGGGGCCGCGTGGTCACCATCAAGGACTTCGGCGCCTTCGTCGAGTTCCTTCCGGGCAAGGACGGGCTGGTGCACATCAGTGAACTGGCCAACTTCCGCGTCAAGAAGACCGAGGACATCGTCAAGATCGGCGATGAAATCTGGGTCAAGGTGCTGGGCGTGGACGAGAAGGGTCGGGTGCGCCTCTCTCGAAAGGCGGCCATGAACGAGCGGGACGCGCAGATGGCGGCTCAGGCCGGGGGAACCACCGGCTCAGCGGGCTCCGGCACGGCGCCCGCCGAGGGATCCACCGCGGCCGGTCCCGAAACGCCTGCGGCCTCCGGCGAGCCTGCAGCCGCGGCGGCCACCCGGCCGGCGCCCGCCCGCAGTCAGGAATCCCGGCCGCAGCGTCCGGAGCATCGCGAACGTGGCCAGCGCCAGGAGCGTTCCCAGTCCCGCCAGCGCCACGGCAACCGGGGCGGTCACCGCGGTCGGGACCGTCGTTGAAGCGGGGTTCCCGACAAACTTCCAGCCCGGACAGGCGGACCTGTCCGGGCTTTTCGCTTTCCGGGATGCAGACCGTCGACGTCGCGTCGCCCGTGAACCCTGCCCCGGGCGGTTGGAAGGAGCGTCGCCGTCCTCGGAACCGCCCGGCATGCATCCCCGAATGGCGTGCCGCCGGGCCGGATGGTCAGCCGTCTCCCGAGGAGGAAGGTGCGGCGGCGTCCTGGCTTCCACTCCCGGGCTCGGGTTTGCGGACGATGGTGTCCCGCTGGGCCCATGCGGGGTCGGGATGCGGATAATCCAAAGTGTAATGCAGCCCGCGACTTTCCGGGCGTTGCAGGGCGCACTGCACGATGATTTCTGCCACAGTGGCAAGGTTCCGCAGCTCCAGAAGGTCAGAGGTGACGATGAAGTTCCAGTAATACTCCTGGATCTCCTGCTGGAGGTTGGTGAGGCGCTTTTGGGCGCGCAGCAGCCGCTTGGTGGTTCGCACGATCCCCACGTAGTCCCACATGCAGCGGCGGATCTCGTCCCAGTTGTGGGAGACCACCACCAGCTCGTCCGGGTTGGTGGCGTGGCCGGTTTGCCAGGGCGGAATCTCGAAGTCGACCGGAGGGAGGTCGGAACGGATGGCGTGCTGCGCCGCGCGGTGCGCGCAGACGACCGCCTCCAAAAGAGAATTGCTGGCCAGGCGATTGGCCCCGTGCAACCCCGTGCAGGCCACCTCGCCAATGGCATACAGGCCGGGCAGTTCGGTGACGCCATCCACGGTGGCCACCACCCCGCCGCACTGGTAGTGGGCCGCCGGCACGACCGGGATGGGCTCCTTGGTGATGTCGATGCCGTAGCGCAGACAGGTCTCGTAGATCGTGGGAAAGCGACGGATAATGAACGGTGCGGGTTTGTGCGTGATGTCCAGCAGCACGTAATCGGCCCCGGTGCGCTTCATGACGCTGTCGATGGCCCGGGCGACGATGTCGCGGGGCGCGAGCGACCCGAGCGGATGGACGTCCTTCATGAACTCGACGCCGTCCACCGTTTTGAGCACGCCCCCCTCGCCGCGGACGGCTTCGCTGATGAGAAAAGACTTGGCCTTGGGATGATACAGGCAGGTCGGATGAAACTGGATGAACTCCATGTTGGCGATCGGCACGCCCGCGCGGTAGGCCATGGCAACGCCGTCTCCGGTGGCGATGTCCGGGTTGGTGGTGTAGAGATACACCTTGCCGCAGCCCCCCGTGGCCAGCACGGTCACGCGGGCGGCAAACGTCTTGACCTGGCCGGTGGCTTTGTCGAGGACATACGCCCCCACGCAACGGTTGGGCCCGGGCCGGCCCAGCTTCCGCGTCGTGATGAGGTCGATGGCGAAGTGGTTTTCGAACAGGGTGATGTTCGGCTGCCGCGCCACGGCCTGGAGCAGGGCGCGTTCGATTTCCCGACCGGTCATGTCGCGGGCGTGCAGGATCCGGCGCTTGCTGTGGCCCCCTTCACGGCCCAGGTCCAGCTCCCGTCCCCCGTCCTCGCCGGGCGCTTCGCGTTCGCTGAACCGTACGCCCAGCTCCATGAGCTCGGCAATCCGGGCCGGCCCTTCCTCGATGACCGTTCGGACGACCTCCTCCTTGCACAGCCCGGCCCCGGCGTTGAGCGTGTCCCGCACGTGCAATTCGAAGGAATCCTCTTTGCTGGTGACCGCGGCAATGCCGCCCTGGGCATAGTTGGTGTTGGATTCGGCGCGATCTTTCTTGGTCACGACGGCGACGCGGCCGTGGGGCGCCACTTTGAGGGCGAACATCAACCCCGCAATGCCGCTGCCCAGCACCAGATAGTCGTAGCGTTCCATGGACATCTGCAGGTTCCGCGGGCGGTCGCCGGCTCGGGGATCCGGCCGGGCCGGGTTCAGAGTTTGGCGTTGTCGATCAGACGCGTGTTGCCGACGAACACCGCCAGGGCCATGTGGGTGCCGGGCCGAACCTGCGGGACCGGCTCCAGCGTGTCCGAATCGAAGAACTCCACATAGTCCAGCCGTGCCCGGGGTCGAGAGGCCACCAGCCGGGCAACGTCCTGTTTCAATTGGCGGGCGGGCTTCGGTCCCGACCGAACCTTTTGGCGGGCCAGCTGAATGGCCTCGAACAGAACGGTGGCCTGCCGGCGTTCGTCGGGATTCAGGTATGCGTTGCGGGAACTCATGGCCAGACCGTCCGGCTCGCGCACGGTGGGGGCCACAAGGATGCGCACCGGAAAGTTCAAATTGTCCACCATGCGCCGAATCACCGCGGCCTGCTGCCAGTCCTTGGCCCCGAACACCGCCACATCCGGCAGGACCAGGTGGAACAGTTTGGCGACGACGGTGGTGACCCCGCGGAAATGGCCGGGACGGGCGGCCCCTTCCATGCTCCGAGACAGTTGTTCCTCGACCACGTAGGTGCTGTAGCGGCCTTCGGGTAGCCCGGGATACATGCTCTGGTCATCCGGCGCAAAGACCACGTCCACGCCCGCCTCGCGACAGAGTCGCAGGTCCCGCGGCAGATCCCGAGGGTAACGGTCCAGATCTTCCCCGGGGCCGAACTGTGTGGGATTGACGTAGATGCTGACGACGACGCGGCCGCTGCGGCCCACGGCGCGGCGGGCCACCTGCACGAGGCTCAAATGCCCCTCGTGAAGATACCCCATCGTGGGCACGAAACCGATGCGAACGCCCTCCCGCTGCCAACGACGGGCCAGGCGCTGCATGACACCGGGCTGTCGGATCACCCGCATGGCGATCAAATTGCCCGAGGGTCCGGCGTCTCACAATGCCGTTGTCGAGGGGCGCCCGCGTCACCGGAGCGTTCGGGCCGGGTTCAACGGGCAGGCACCTGAGCCCCGCCCCTTGGGCAAGATCGGCGACAGCAGAAGCAAGAGGGTCGATTCCCGCCCCGCCCGGCGGCTTTACAGAATGACCAGGTTGTCCCGGTGCACCACCTCCACGCCGCGGAGTTGACGGGATCGGATCTGTTCCGCGCTGAAAGAGGCCAGCCCCCGCGCGAACTCGGTGCCGTCCAGGTCGCAGATACGCACCACGTCGCCGGCCTCGAATTCCCCTTCGCAGCGTGCAATGCCCGGGGGCAGCAGACTCTTGCCGCGTTCGCGCAGGGCCGTGCGCGCCCCGTCGTCCACATAGAGCGTCCCCTTGGGATGGTGAAAAAACGCGATCCACCGCTTCCGGCCCCGCAGTTTCGTGGCCGCCGGCACGAACAGGGTGCCTTCCACCTCGCCGGCCAGGATTCGTTCCAGCACGTTTTTTTTCCGACCGGAGGCGATGACCATGGGGATGCCGGAGCGCATGACGATTTTGGCGGCCTGGATCTTGGAGGCCATCCCGCCAACCGCGGTCGGGCTCTGGGTGCCGCGCGCAATCTTCTCCAGGGAGGCATCGATCTTTTCAATCACGGGCACCGTCCGGGGGTTGGCCTGGCCGAAGTTCTCGATCACACCGTCCACCGTGGTCAGAATCACCAGCAGGTCGGCGGGCAGCAGCACCGTCACGAGTGCAGAGAGGCGGTCGTTGTCGCCGAACTTGATCTCCGTGTAGGAAACGGCGTCGTTCTCGTTGATGATGGGCACCACGCCGTGACGCAAGAGGGTGACCAGCGTGTTGCGCGCGTTCAGGTGGCGATCGTGATGTTCCAGGTC
>JAOADM010000127.1 GCA_026417315.1 Limisphaera sp. | reverse complement strand
ACACGGGGGCACCTCGGTGGGCAGCGTGGGATACCATCCTCCGGAGGGCAGCGGCCGGCCGGCGGGGGACATTTTCAGCATGGGCCGGATCCTCTACGAGATGTTCAGCGGCGTGGCCGTGCAAGAACTGGCCGACAACCTGCCCGATCTGACGCCCCGCCTGAAGAACGACGTTGAGCGCCGGTTTTATCAGATCATTCAGCGCTCGTGCAGCTTCGATCCCCGCCAGCGGCCGGCCTCGGCCGCGGCCCTGGAACAGGAGCTGGCCGCCCTGTGCGAAGTATGAGCGGGAGCGTGACAGCTCGCTTGCGCGCCACCACGGCCACGGCGCCGGACTGCTTTGCTCGGAGTGGAGGCAGCCGCGGCTCCGGGCGGCGAGAGCTCGCAGGAGCTCCGGAGCCAGCACCCACAAATCCGGGCGTGACAGAATCCGTCGGCAAGGCGAAGATTGTTCATCCTATGAAGCATCGAGGTCTGTTTTGGACTGGCTTGACCTGTCTGTTTGCCGGCGTTTGGTTGCACGTCAGTGCCCAGCCCAGCCCGGGCGGCTCGAACGGGCCCGCGAACCCCGGGACCAACGCGGTTCCCGGCACTGCCCCTCGACCCGGCGCCGCAACCAACGAGGTGGCGGTGATCCAGACCTCCGAGGGCACCATGGTCCTCGAATTCTGGCCGGACGTCGCCCCCGGTCACGTGGAGAACTTCAAGAAACTGGCGCGCCAGGGTTTTTACGACGGCACCTGCTTCCACCGCGTCATCAAAGGCTTCATGATCCAGGGAGGAGATCCACTGACCAGGGACGAATCTCAAAAGGCACGATGGGGTACGGGCGGCCCCGGGTACACCATCAAGGCGGAATTCAATTCGCGCAAACACGTTCGCGGGGTCCTTTCGATGGCCCGCACCAGTGACCCAAACTCAGCCGGCAGTCAGTTCTTCATTTGCCATGCGGATGCGCCTCATCTGGACGGCCAGTACACAGCCTTTGGCAGGCTCATTCGGGGCGAAGAGGTTCTGGACCGGATTGCCAACACTCCGACGGATGCGCGCAACCGGCCCTTGAAGCGAGTCCATGTGGAAAGCATTCGGATCGTGCCGGCGGACCAGGCGCCGTGAGCGATCCTGCCCTCCGGGGCACGGGTTCCGAATCGATGCTCCCCAACGAACACCAGGTTAACACCGTCCAAACAGGGCTCCTACCATGAGCGACGAAGTGGCAGTGATTCAAACCAGCGAAGGCACCATGGTGCTGGAATTGTGGCCGGAGGTGGCCCCGCGCCACGTCGAGAACTTCAAGCAGTTGGCCCGTCAGGGGTTTTACGATGGCACTTGTTTCCATCGTGTGATCGCGGGCTTCATGATCCAGGGCGGAGATCCCCTCACGAAAGACGAATCTCAAAAGGCACGCTGGGGTACGGGCGGGCCCGCCCACCGCGTCCCGGCAGAATTCAATGACCGTCCTCACCTGCGGGGGGTGCTTTCCATGGCTCGGGCCCGGGATCCCCACTCCGCCGGAAGCCAGTTTTTTATCTGTCATGCCGATGCGCGTTTTCTGGACCGGCAATACACCGCGTTCGGCAGGTTGATCCAGGGTGAGGATGTGTTGGACCGGATCGCCAACACGCCCACCGACGCCCGCGACTGTCCCCTGCGCCGGATCCATGTGGAGAGCATTCGCATCGTGCCCTCCTCCGGTCCAGAGGGGATGCGTGCATGAACACGGGCCCCACGGAGGTTGAGCTGCAATTCCTGGCCCGCCTGTTGGAAGGGTGGGGCTGCCCGCCGCAGCGTTCGCTCGAAATGGCGCGACAACTGGATCGCCGCGCCGACCAGCTCGCCCGGCAGACGGGCCGGTCAAAACCGGACGCGATGGCTCACCTGCTGCGCCTGTTTCAGCAGGCTGCGTCCGCGCGGCAATCACCATCGTAACAGCGCGCCCGATCTTCGGACCAACCTTCAATCGGCAGATGCGCCAATGATCCAACCCTGGGCGACCCTCGAGACCGTGCCATTGGGCGATTTCAAGGTCTTTCGCCTCCGGAAAGACCTGAAACGCTCGCCCCGGACGGGCCGAACCCACGAGTTCTACATTCTGGACTCGGTGGACTGGGTGAATGTCGTGGCGATGACGCCGGATCGTCAGGTCGTCCTGGTGGAGCAGTACCGGCACGGCAGCGGCACGGTCGAGCTGGAGATCCCGGGTGGCATCATGGATCCTTCCGACGCGTCCCCGATCGACACGGCAGTGCGCGAATTGCGCGAGGAAACCGGCTACACGGGTGTGCGCCCCCGCGTCATCGGCATGGTCTTGCCGAATCCCGCCATCCTGAGCAATCGCACCTACACGGTATTGGTGGAAGAATGCCGTCCGACCCACCCGGTGCAATTCGACCAGGGGGAGGACCTTGTCACGCGGCTGGTTCCCGTGGAGGACCTGCCCGGGCTGGTGGCCCGGGGCAGGATCCGTCACTGCATCGTCGTGGCAGCCCTCTACCAGTTCGAGCTGTGGCTGCGCGGTGGCAAAGAGTCGGTTCCCGCGGCGGGTTCGACCTGATCCTGCCCCCTCCGCATCCAGCCATTCCAGCGATTCTGACAGGTAGCTGCTGAGGACCTCGAGGTTCCGGACCCGGGGCAGGAGGTACTCGGCCTTCCCCGAAGTCGCCGGGTTCCCGCTTGTCAGCAGGAATCCGTCGATGGCAGGCTGCGGCGAAGCGCAGTTCGCTGCCTATGAAACCGCACGCATTGGTCCTACGGGGGTTGTTTGGATTGGCGGCCCTGGTCCTGGTGGCGGGTGCCGTCTGGCTTCAGCGGGAGCAAACCGCGATGCTGCGGCACCGGGCCGAGCAGACCCTCTTGAGCATCGCGGACCTCAAGGTGCGGCAATTGTCCGCGTGGCGCGCGGAACGCTTGGCGGATGGAGACTTGTACCGGGAAACCCCCTCCCTTGCGGTGGCGTTCACGCAGTGGCTGGCCGAGCCCCGTGCGGAGCGGGCGGCGGTATTGCAGAATCGGCTGGAGCGTCGTCGTCGGGTCGAAGGTTACGCGCAGGCGTTTTTCACCGATGTTCACGCCCAGGTGCGATTGACAGTGGGGCCCAACCTGCCGTCGCTGCCGTTGGAGCTGCTGCTTACCCTCACGAATGTCCTGCGCACGGGTGAAACGGCGTTGACGGAGCTTTTCCGTTGGGGGGCCGATCCGTTGCCGAATCTGGCGGTGGTGGCGCCGCTGGTGACGGGAGAGGTGGCCGACGCAGCCGTGGTCGGCGCGGTGGTGTTGGTGACGCGCGCGTCGGATTATGTTTATCCGCTGCTCCTGGCCTGGCCGCTGCCCTCGCAAACCGCCGAGACGTTGCTGGTGCGCCGGCGGGGCGAAGATGTTCTGTTTCTCAACGACCCCAGGGATTGGCCGGGTTCGGCGCTGCAACGGTGGCTTCCCGTGAGCGAAGGAGAGTTGGTGGAGGTCCAGGCAGTCCAGGGTGCCCGTGGATTAATCGAGGGCCGGGATTATCGAGGGGAAGCGGTGGTGGCCGCCGCGGCCCAAGTACCGGGCTCTTCATGGGTGCTGGTGGCCAAAATGGACGCTCGAGAGGCGTACGGCGCCGCCCGGCGTCGGGCCGTGGCGATCTGGTTGGGTACAGGTGCGCTGCTCGGACTGCTGGGGCTGGTGGCATGGAATCTCTGGCAGAGAGTCCATGCCCAACAACTGCGCCAACTGCTCGAAGCCGAGCGAGAACGCCGGCGTTTGGAGGAGCGCCATCAAGTGACCCTGGCCAGCATCGGCGACGCGGTGATTGTCGCCGATGCGGAGGGTCGCGTGGAGTTCCTCAACCCGGTGGCCGAAGGTCTGACCGGATGGCCGCTGGCCGAGGCGCGCGGGAAACCGCTCAGCAAGGTTTTTCACATCGTCAATGAAGAAACCCGTCAGGTGGTGGAAAGCCCCGTGTCCCGCGTGTTGCGCGAGGGTCGGGTGGTGGGTCTGGCGAATCATACCTTGTTGATTGCCCGGGATGGGCGCGAGTACCCGATTGCCGACAGCGGCGCGCCGATCCGCGACGAGGAGGGCCGCATCACCGGGGTGGTCCTTGTGTTCCGGGATCAGACCGAGGAGCGAAAGGCACAGCGGCTTTTGGCCGAAGCGCTGGCCCTCAACGAGGCGATTGTGGCCACGCTGCGGCATCCCCTGTTGGTGCTGGACCAGGGCCTGCGGATCGTCTCGGCCAACCGGGCGTTTTACCAGTCGTTCCGCTCCCGGCCGGAAACCGTGGTGGGGCAATCCCTGTATGCGCTCTGGGGCGGTGCATTGGAGCAGCCGCAACTGCGCCAGTTGCTCGAGCAGATCCTGCCGGAAGACACGCGGCTGGACGATTTCGAATTGAAGGTCTCGCTGCCGGAACTCGGCCCGCGAATCCTTCGATTGAATGCCCGGCGCCTGTACGGCGAGGCCCGTGCCTCCCAAATGATTTTGCTGGCCCTGGAGGACGTCACGGAGGCGGTTCAGGCTCGCGAGGCTCTGGCGGAGAGCCACCGCCAAATGCGCACCCTGTTGGCGAATCTGCAGGGCATGGCCTACCGATGCGTCAACGCTCCGGACTGGCCCATGGTCCTGGTGAGTGACGGGTGTGCGGATCTCACCGGTTATCCGGCAGAGGCTTTGTTGCAAGGCCGGCCTCGCTATGGAGAATTGATCCTGCCGGAGGACCGGCAGGCCGTGTGGGACGTGGTGCAGGCGGCGCTCGCACAACAGGAACCCTTCGAACTGACGTACCGGATCCAACGTGCGGACGGACAGGTGCGTTGGGTCTGGGAACGCGGCCGGGGCGTGTACGACGACTCGGGGGCACTCAAGTTCTTGGAGGGGTTTGTGGCGGATATTACTCCCAGAAAAGAGGCCGAGGAGGCCCTTTTCCGGAGCCGGGAACGACTCCGCATTACGCTCGAGAGCATTGGTGACGCGGTCTTGACCACCGACGCCGAAGGGCGCGTGGAGTATTTGAACCCGGTGGCCGAGCAATTGACCGGGTGGAAACGAGAGGAGGCCGAGGGGAAACGACTGGGTTCCGTCTTCCGCATCATCAACGAGTTCAGCCGGCAGCCCGTGGAGAACCCGGTGGAACGTGTCCTGCGCGAAGGCCGCGTGGTCGGCCTGGCAAATCACACGTTGTTGCTGAGTCGGGACGGACGGGAGATTCCGATTGCGGACAGCGCGGCGCCGATCCGGGATGCGCAGGGGCGCCTGGCCGGCGTGGTGTTGGTGTTCCGGGATCAAACTGCCGAGCGCCAGGCGCGCCGGGCCATCGAGGAAAGTGAAGCGCGCTTCCGATCCCTGTTTCAAGGTGCCGGAGAAATGATCGTACTGCACCAGTTGGTTCGAGATGCGGACGGTCGGCCGGTGGATTATCGCATCCTCGATTGTAATCCGGCGTTCGAACGGATCATGGGGTTGCGGCGCGAGGAAGTGCGAGGCCGCCTGGCCTCGGAGGTTTATGGCACCACCCCGCCGCCCTTCCTGGAGGAGTTTTCGGCCGTGGCCCTGCACGGGCGGCCCACCCGCATGGGAGTGTACTGGCCCCCCGTGGATCGGCACTTCGAAGTCTCGGTGGCGCCCTTTGGTCCGGACGGCTTTGCGACCCTCACGACCGACGTCACCGATCGCAAGCGGGCCGAGGCGGAGCTGAGTGCAAGCGAACAGCGTTTTCGAATGCTCAGCGAGCACGCCCTGGTGGGCATCTATCTATTCGACGAGGAACGTTTCCTCTACGTGAACCCGGCTCTGGCCCGGATCTTCGGGTACGCACCCGAGGAACTGGTCGGCAAGCTGAGCCCGCTGGACCTTACGTATCCCGAAGACCGAGCCCGGGTGCAGGAAAACATCCGGCGCCGGCTGAAAGGGGAGGTGGAACAGGTCTATTACCGGTTCCGCGGTCAGAGAAAGGATGGCTCCACAATCCATCTGGAAGCCCATGGGGCGCGCGTGGAGTACATGGGCAGACCGGCGATTCTCGGCACTCTGCAGGACGTTACCGAACGGCAACAATGGGAGGAAAAGCTGGCGAACGAACGCGCGCTGTTGCGAACCCTGGTGGATCACCTGCCGGTGGCGCTCTACCTGAAGGACACCGAGGGACGGAAAACGCTGGTCAACCCGGTGGATCGTTTGAACCTCGGGGTGACCACGGAGGCGGAAGCGCTCGGAAAAACCGATTTCGATTTCTTTCCGCCCGATCAAGCCGCGGCGTTTTGGGAGGACGATCAGAAGGTGTTGCGCAGTGGGGAACCGGTGCTGAATCGGGAGGAGCGCCTAACCCGGCCGGATGGCTCCGAGGTCTGGCTGTTGACTTCCAAGGTTCCGCTCCGCGATGCGCAAGGCAGGATCATTGGCCTGGCCGGGATCGGCCTGGACATCACGGAATTGAAACGGGCGCGGGATCAGTTGGCGGCCGAACGCACGCTGTTGCGCACGCTCCTCCAGACGCTGCCGCTGGCGGTCTATGCCAAGGACATCACCGGCCGCAAAACGCTCACCAATCCCGTCGATTTGCAATTCATGGGTGCGCGGTCCGAGGAGGAAGTGCTGGGCAAGAGCGACTTTGACTTTTATCCGCCCGAACAGGCAGAGGTTTTCGCGGCGGAGGACCGGCAGGTACTGGAGTCTGGCGAGCCGATTCTGGGTCGAGAAGATCGCATTGTCCTGCGCGACGGTCGGGAGGCCTGGCTGTTGACCTACAAGGTGCCGCTGCGGGATGCGCAGGGGCGTGTGATCGGCCTGGCCGGCTGTGGCTTGGACATTACCGACCGCAAACGCGCGGAGGAAGCGCTGATCCGCGAACGGACGCTCCTGCGCGCCATAGTCAACACGGTGCCCATGGTCGTGTACGCGAAGGACCTGCAGGGGCGTAAAACGCTGACCAATCCGGAAGACCTGCGCTACATGGGCGCCCGGTCGGAGGAGGAAGTGCTCGGCAAGACGGACTTCGACTTTTATCCCCCGGAACAGGCTGCGGTATTTGCCGAGGAAGATCGGCGCGTTCTGGAGACGGGCCAGCCGATTCTGAATTACGAGGAACGCGTGGTGCTGCGGGACGGCAGCATTGCGTGGAAAATCGCCTCCAAAGTGCCCCTGCGCGATCCCCAGGGCCGGATCATCGGTTTGTGCGGCTGCGGCCTCGACATCACCGAGCGCAAACGGGCCGAAGCGCGCCTGCAGGAGCAGGCGACCCTGCTCGATGCGGCCAACGACGCCATCCTGGTCTGGACGCTGGATCGGCGGATCCGCTACTGCAATGCGTCGGCGGCGCGGCTGCTGGGGCGGGATCGGGAGGCCCTCGTGGGTCTGGGTTTGGAACAAGTGCCCGAGCTGCTGTTTCCCGGCTTTTCGGAGGCCGAGGCCGCCCTGCAGCGGGAAGCCCAGTGGACCGGCGAGTTCTCCATCCCCCAGGCCACCGGCGGTGAGCGGGTCGTTCTGGCGCGGTGGACTCTGCTCCGAGAGCCTCCCGACACTCCGCCCCGGGTGTTGGCGATCCTCACCGACATCACCGAGCGCAAGCAAATGCAGGCCCAACTGCTGCACGCCCAGCGCATGCAGGGCATTGGCGCCCTTGCCGGCGGCATTGCGCACGACCTGAACAACCTGCTGGCGCCGATCCTGATGGCGGCACCGCTCCTGAAAGAGACCGTGGAGGATCCGGAAAGCCGGGCGATGCTCGAGACGATGGAGCAATGCGCACAACGCGGGGCCGACATCATTCGGCAGCTGCTAACCTTCGCCCGCGGAACGCCGGGAACCCGGGTCCCCGTGCCGGTGCGGCACTTGCTACGGGACATGGAAAAAATCATCCGGGAGACGTTCCCGCGAAACATCCAGACCGAGCTGCATGCCCCGCGGGAGTTGTGGTCGGTGATGGGAGATCCCACCCAGTTGCATCAGGCGCTGATGAATCTGTGCGTGAACGCCCGGGACGCCATGCCGCAGGGCGGCATCCTGCGGCTGGCCGCGGAAAACGTCCACGTGGACGAAAGCTTTGCCTCCCTGGATCCGCGCGCCAAACCCGGGCCCTACGTGTGCCTCACGGTGAGTGACACGGGCACGGGCATCGCGCCGGAGATTCAGGACCGGATCTTCGATCCTTTCTTTACCACCAAGGAGGTGGGCAAGGGCACGGGTCTGGGACTGCCGACGGTCCTGGGCATCGTGCAGGGGCACAACGGATTCCTGCGGTTCAAGAGCCTGCCCGGGCAGGGGACGACCTTCGAGTTGTATTTTCCGGCCACCATCAGCGAATCGGCGGCTGAAGAACCGGCCGAGCCACCGCTGCCACCTCCGGCCCGGGGCGAGATGGTGCTGGTCGTGGACGACGAGGCCAGCGTGCGCGACATGCTGAAGCGCACGTTGGAGAAACATGGCTACCGCGTGTTGCTGGCGGCCGAGGGCAATGAAGCGCTTGCGTTGGTCGAGCGCTATGCCAGTGAGGTCCGCCTCGTGCTGACCGACATGCTGATGCCCGGGCTGGACGGTCCGGGGTTGGTCCAGGCCCTGCGGGCGCGGGGGGTCCGCCTGCCCATCCTGGGGATGACGGGTGTGGCTGAGCGCGTGACCATCCGGAACCTGGAGAATCTGGAATTGGAGACCTTGATGACCAAGCCTTTCCTGACTCGCGACTTGCTTTGGGCACTTCATCGCGCACTGGAGCCGGGCCCATCGGGTTCAACTGCTTGACGCACGCCGCTCGAATGCGCGGGCCCTGTAGGTGCGCCGGAGCCCGAGCGCAACGCCGTGTGTCGGAGAGTCCGCCGGTGCGGGAGGAAAGGATCCACGTGCGGACACGCCGCCGGGTCAAATAAAGTGTATGTGCCCGGCCGAAGTCGGAACCGTGACCTACGGGGCCCGCGATCGGGCAGCCGCGCCGAAGCGTTTGTCGGCTTCTGAGTTGTCGCAGGGCGGTCGGGAAACGTGTCCCGCCAGGAGGTTCCCAGAATCCAATACGCACAGATAAGGGTTGCGGGACGGCTCGGGGCAAAGGACCGGGAGGAACCCATCTGTTGGTCGAGTTTCCTGACCAAGAGCGGAGGCGAGCGAGGGGCAGCAGGAAAAGAGGGGTCGTTGCCGCGTTTAGCCTTCTGCTTTATCCAGGGATTCGCACGGGTTCAGTGGCCCAATCACTCTTTCGCACCCTGAGATCCGGGAGGCCTGTGGGAGCCCGGGCTGTCCTGTTCCGGATGGCCGACTCGAAGCCCGGAACGGCTCCGAGGCCCGAGGCAAGCGACTATTTGGCACCGAACCGGCGCCACCAGCGCCACAGGGTCCAGGCCGCGGGAGCCCACCGCAGCAGTGGTTTCCAGCGCCGGGCCAACAGCAATCCCGCTGCGGCGCTGCCCAGCGTCCACCACGCCGTCCCCGGTGCCCACTTGGGCACCGCGTCCTTCCAGCCACGGGCCAGGTCGCCCCACGAAGCCAGGCGCTGCCATTCGCTGCGCAGCACGGCCCGGTGCAGCTCCGACTCGGCGGCCAGAAGGCGCTTGAGTTGCTCTCGTTCCGTCAGTCGTTGCCGGTGAGCCATGCGCGGTCCTTCCTGAACTCGGCCACGGTTTGGTGAAAGGGGATCGGGCCCTCCCGCAGAGTGCGGAGCAAACTCCGGAGGCCCCACGCTGCCCCGGCCAGGCAAAGGAGCCCGACGCCGGCGACGCCCCAAAGGCCGGCGAGCTGATAGACCAGCCAGGTGAGCAACCCGAGCATTACCAGGCCGCCGGCCGCGCCGAGGACCGCAATCACCGCCAGGCGCACGAGCAGCCACAGGAAGCGTTCCTTTTCTTCCTGCAGCTCGATGGCAAACAGCTCGAGCCGACAGCGCGCCAGTCCCCACAGCGCTTCGGCTGCGCGGCGCAGGCCGGCCCGCCAGCCGGGTGTGGCGTCCGCTTCGGGATCCATGCGCGGGGTTACTTGCGCGCGATCAGTGCGCCGATCAACAGGCCAATACCGAAGGCCAGCGCGATGGACTCGTACGGATGCTGGCGGATGACGGTGTCAGCCTTGCGTGCGGCCTCCTTCGCGCGCGTTACCACGCCTTCTTCGAATTCGGCACACGTCGCCCTGGCCCGCTCCAGGGCGGCTGCCAGTCGTTCCCGGGCCTCGCGAGCTTTCTCTGAGACGTCACTGGCCGTGGCCTGCAGCAGGGACTCCGCATCGCGGGCCAGCTGACGCAGGTCCTCCAGAACCCTTTCCTTGGCCAGGGTCGTGCGGGCGCCTTCCAAATTGGCGAAGTGGGTTTCCATGGGCTCGATCCTCCGTGTTCGTTCGGGCGTTCTGTGTCGCGTTTGCGAGCCCTGTCGAGCCGACGCTGACGGGCTCGGTTTCCACGACAATTTGCTCACCGATCCGGGCCGGTGCAACCGCTAATGCCTGCTTTGGCGAGGCAGGGACGCACTTTTCGATCTGCCGGGGCCTTCCCCGGCTGTGCGACTTGCGGTGTGGCGTTCGGGGAGGTCACGGCGACCCGGAAGTCAGGGGGGTGGGTTCTCGGCGGAGGGGGCCTGGAGCCTCGCGGCTGCTTGGTGAAGCCTGTCGAGAAACCACGCCGGGGGTCGGATGGGACGGCCCTGGCCATCGACAAAGGCATGCACGGTGTATCCCCGCAC
>JAOADM010000126.1 GCA_026417315.1 Limisphaera sp. | reverse complement strand
GTGGTGGACACCGCGTTCGATCCCGGTGGGGGTATGGATCAACCCGTTTTCGCGCTGGGCGAGATCCTCTGGCAGGGTGGACGAAAGATCCTCGCAGGCGGAGCCTTCACCACGGTACGGGGGGTCAGCCGGCGTGGAGTCGTGCGGCTGAACGATGATGGAGCAGTGGACACCACCTTCGATCCGGGCTCGGGCGCCAATGGCACGGTGTATGCCCTGGTGGTGTACCCGACGAACAGTGTTCATGCCGGGAAGGTACTTCTCGCGGGTGAGTTTACTGAATTCAACGGCCAGATCACGCCCGGGGTCGTCCGATTGAATCCGGACGGTTCGGTGGATCCGACCTTCCGAGTCGGAACCGGCGCCGACGGTGCCGTGCGAGCGTTGCTGCTGCAGCCGGACGGCCGGATTCTCGTCGGCGGCGGGTTTACGAGTTTCAATGGTCAGCCGAGGATCCGTTTGGCTCGACTGAACGACGATGGCACGTTGGATGGCTCGTTCGACCCCGGCTTGGGGGCGAACGATACAGTGTGGGCTCTGGCACTGCAGCCGGATCAGCGGATTGTGGTCGGCGGTGCGTTCACCCGCTGCAGCGGGGTTACCAGGGGCGGGATTACGCGGTTGAACCCGGACGGCAGCGTGGACCCGAGCATCAACTTTGGTGCGGGAGCCGACGCTTTTGTGGCGACCCTGGTGATGCAACCGGATGCGAAGATCGTTCTGGGCGGTGGCTTCAGCACGTATGACGGTCAGCCGCGGCATCGACTGGCGCGCATTTATGGTGGCTCCGTAGCTGGCTCCGGCCGGTTCGAGTTCGCGCGTGGCCGGTTCGTCGTCTGGGAAGACCAGACCAACGCTGTGGTCACGTTGCGCCGGCGCGGCGGAACAGCCAATGCGCCTGGCGGTCAGCCGATCCGGGTGCAACTGACCACTGCGGATGGGACTGCCACCAATGGAGTGCATTATCGGGGTGGTGGGTTCGAGGTGGCGTTCCCTGAGGCCGAGGTCTTCGCACAGGTGCAGGTCCCGTTAGCGGACGATTTTGAGCTGAACCCGGCACGGACGTTCCAGGTCGTGATCACCAACTTGGAACCTGCGGGGGCTCCGGGTCTGGCCCTCGGTAACCAGCCTGTGGCGGAGGTCTTGGTTGTCAGCGACGACACGGGCGTGAGCTTCTCGGCTGCGGATTACGCGGTCAGTGAGAACATTGTGGGCGGCACGGCCCGAATCACGCTGACACGCCAGGGCAATTTGGAGCGGACCACCGTGGTGGACTTCACCACCCTGACCAATGGGACGGCAACGGCGGGACTGGACTTCCGTCATGTCACCAACACCGTGACGTTCCTGCCGGGAGACACGGTCCGCTTGCTATTCATTCCCATCCTTGATGATACCTTGCCGGAGACGGAGGAAACGGTCTGGATGGCGCTGACCAATGTGACCGGCGGTTTCCTGATCCACCCGTATCAAGGAGTCCTGACCATCTTGGATGACGAACGGGCGCCCGGTGAGATCCGCTTTGTTCAAACGAACTTTGTGGTGAGCGAGGCGGCTGGCCGCGCGGAGATCTCCTTGGTGCGAACGAACGGCCGCAGCGGGACGGTCAATGTTGGCTACGTGACGCGCGAGGTCAGCGCCACCGCCGGGTTGGACTTCATCCTGACGGCGGGCACTCTCACCTTCGGTGACGGCGAAACCAACAAAACCATTGTTGTGCCGATTCACAATGACGCCTTGGTGGAGGGCGACGAGCTCTTCGAGGTGGCCCTGACCAATGTTACAGGTGGAGCCCGGTTGATCGGGCTCACGAACCTTGCCGTGGTCATTCAGGACGACGAGACCGGATTCGCCTTTGCCTCTTCCACATTCCAAGCAGGAGAATCTGAGCCGGGCTTAACGTTTGTGGTGCGCCGGGTGGGCAACACCAATATGGCCGTGCAGGTCGGCTACGTGACCGAGGATGAAACTGCGACAGCCGGAGAGGATTATGTGCCGGCGGCGGGCACGCTGAGCTTTGCGCCGGGTGAATCGCTGAAGTCGGTCAGCGTGAGCCTGCTGGAGGAGGGTCGGGTGGAAGGGGACGAGACCTTCCGGCTGCGCCTGCGTCAGCCGGGTGCCGGGACAGAGATTCTGCAGCCGTTCGCGGTAGGGGTCATCTTGGACAACGATGCCGGGTTCAAGTTGGCAACCAACCGTTACGTGGTCATGGAGAGCCATACCAACGCTGTGGCCACCAATATCGTGATCGAGGTGGTCCGCGTGGGCTCGTTGCATGGGACGAACAGTGTGGGCTATACCGCGGTGAGCGGCACGGCCACGGCGGGACAAGACTTCGGGGCGGTCGGTGGCACGTTGGTGTTCACCAATGGTGAAGCAAGCAAGACGGTCGTCGTGCCGCTCCTTGACGATACGGAGGTCGAAGGGTTGGAGCAGTTCGGCTTTGAACTGTCGAATCCGGACACGAACTCGGTGATCTTGGAGCCGTCCAACGCCGTGATCAGCATTGTGGACGACGATGCGGGTTTGCGGCTGTTGCAGCCCTCGTACACAGTCTCGGAGGGCGGCGTCCTCGTTACCCTCACCGTTGTACGATCCAACGTGTTGGATTCGACGGTGTCGGTCGAGTGGCGTACCGAGGATGGATCGGCGATTGCCGGCCGGGATTATATCTCCGGTGCAGGTCGACTGGCATTTAGCAACGGAGTCACTGCGCAGACGGTCACCTTGTTCCTATTGGACGACACCGAAGAGGAGGGTACTGAGACCTTCAGCGTTCGGCTTTTCAATGTGGTGGGTCCGGCGACGCTGCTGCCGCCAGAAGTCGCCACCGTGACAATCGTGGACAATGATGGGGGCGTAATTGTACCGGCAGGTTCCCGGCTGTTGTCGGATCCCAACGGGAACGGGGCACTGGATCCGGGCGAGCAGGTGACGGTGCGGTTTGCCCTGCGGAATGCCGGCTCGGTGCCGGTGACGAATCTCGAAGCCACGCTGCTGCCGACCAACGGCGTGGTGGATCCGAGCGGCCCCCAGAGTTACGGCGCCCTCACGCCCGGCGGCCCGTCTCAATCCCGGGACTTTAGCTTCACCGTCCAAGGGACCAACGGAAGTATCGTCCGCGCCACTTTCCAGGTTCGAGACGGTGTCATGGATCTGGGGCGCGTGACCTTTAGTTATCTCCTGGGGACGCGGACGGCCACCTTCTCCAACACGGCTGCGATCGAGATCCCGGACGATCAACCGGCCAATCCATACCCCTCCGTGATCACCGTTACGGGCATGGTAGGGGTGGTCAGTCAGACCTTGGTGACCATCACGAATCTGTATCACACTCGACCAAGCGACATTGACATGCTGCTGGTGAGTCCGGGTGGACAACGGGCAATCGTGATGTCGGATGCTGGCGGCGGCTTCTGGATCACCAATGTTACGCTAAGGTTCGAGGACGGGGCTTCAAGCTCGCTCCCGGACTCGGCGCCGTTGACCAACGGGGCATTCAAACCGACGAATTACGGGCAGTTCGATCTCTTCGAGCCCCCGGCGCCCACACCTCCATACAGCAATGTGTTGTCGGCCTTTAATGACGGCAATCCCAACGGCCAGTGGCGCTTGTTCATCCGGGACGATGCCCCGCTCCAGTCGGGTCACATCCGCAGCGGCTGGTGGCTGACCGTCACCACGAGCGGCCGGTTCCTGCCGGAGGCCGATGTCTCCGTGGCAGGCCAGGTGGCGCCCTCGGCTGTAGTGGGCAGCAACTGGATCCTGCGGATTACGGTGACCAACCACGGGCCGTGGGCGGTGTCGGGTGTGAACCTGACGAATCTCGTACCGGCAGGTCTGGATCTGGTGGCCATCCAGGTGTCGCGGGGCCAGCTTGCGACCAACAACAGTGGCCTGGGCTGGTCCGTGGGCGCACTGGACATGGACCAGTTTGCCACGGCGACCCTGACGCTGAGGGCGCCACAGCCGGGCACGTATCAGTGGACAATCGGTGGTTGGCCTGTCGAAGCCGAGGCACATCCAGGAAACAACACCGCTGATCTGCAGATCGAGGTCATTCCGCCTCGGGCGGATCTGGAGGTCTTCCTTGTGGACGATCCTGATCCGGTGACGCTCGGTGGCACTGTCACGTACACGGCCACGGTAACCAACCGGGGTCCCGGCACGGCAATCTCTGTTGCTCTGACCAACCAGCTGCCTGCCGGATTCCAACTGGTGCGCGCTTGGCCGGTGTACCTCCAAGTGGGGAATGCTGTGGTGTTCCGCGACCTGGGAGATCTGGGAGCCGGGCAGGTCTTGTCAGTAAGTGTGACGGCTCGGCCCACGATGGCGGGTGAGTTTCCGGCAAGCGTCTTTGTGGGCTCGACCACCGACGACCCGGCCAAGGCGAACAATGTGGCCACGGTGCGCACGACCGTCCGTCCGGCGCAGTTGCGATTGCAGGCGCGCTTGGTGGCGGGCGGGTTGGAGCTGAGCTGGCCGGCTGACCTTGGCCTGGTGATCGTGGAACGCGCGGAGAGTCTGACACCGCCGGTGCAGTGGGCCCCGGTGGTAGTAACTCCCGTGCGGGACGGAGACCAGTACCGGGTGACGTTGCCCACGACAGGCGCCGGAGGGTTCTTCCGGATTCGCCCCGGTCCGTGAGCCCGTGGATGGTGTGAGGTTTTAGATCGCAAGGCGTGCCACGAGGCTGCCAGGGCGTCTGAGGAAAGGACGCTCGACGTCTGGCGCAGTGAAGCGTAGGTTTTCGACCGGTGAAACGTCCGATGAACAAGCCCATTTGGAGTGGAACAGGAGGCGCGGTGCGCGCGGCCGCTTGGTTGATGGTTCTGTGCTGGCTGGGCATTTCTTTTGGCGCCCGGGCATTGCTCCCCAGTGAGCATGCCTCGGCCCTGCCTGAAAAAGACCTGCGCAGTCACGCGGGCACGACCCCCGAAGTATTGGCGCAGCGGCAGGCGGGTTTGGCCCGCATGCAACAGGCGCTGCCGGGGGTGCAGGTCAGTTACGATTCTGTCGTCGGTTCGGCCCGGTTCGTGCGGCGCACCAGCGGGTTCCTCACTCAGGCACCGGTAGGTTCGCCGGGCCCCACGGCGGCGGCGGTTTCCCTCGCGGACCCGGAGGCGGTGGTCCGGGCGTTCCTGCGCGAGTATGCGGATGCGATCGGTCACGGCGATGTGGCGTTGGACCAGGCGCGGCGGGTTAGGGATACGGTCAGCCCGCGCAGCGGTTTGCGGACGGTGGTGTGGCAACAGGTGCTTGCCGGTGTGCCAATCTTCGAAGCGGATTTGATCGCGAACTTTACTGCACGCGGAGAGTTGGTGGCGTTGTCGAGTCGAATGGTGGCGGACCCGACTGCCGCAGCGGCTGCGGGAACCCCGAATTGGGCGACACGGCTGGGGCAGCCACCCGTCCCGGAGTCTGGCGCACTTTTGAAAGCCGCTGCGGACCTGGGACTGAGCCTGTCGGCCGGGGAATTGGGTGGGAGCGGCCAGCGAACCGAAGACGGCTATCTGAAACACAGCGTCCGCGGCCGAATGGCTTTGTCACGAGCGGTCTGGTTGCCTTTGGACGGGCAGACCCTGCGACTGGCCTGGGAGGTGCATTTGTCCAGACCGGGCACACCACAACATTATCAGCTCGTTGTCGACGCCGAGACTGGAGAGGTCTTACTACGGCGGCAGACGGCCTTCTTCATCAGCGACGCCAGCTACCGGGTGTACACCAGCGACAGTCCCTCGCCCTTCACGCCGGGGTGGCCCACCCCGAACGCAGCCCAACCACCTTACACCAACCGGGTCTTGGTTACCCTGAGTGCACTGGACGTCATTGCTTCGCCTAATGGCTGGATCAATGACGGCGACAACGAAACCCGCGGGAACAACGCTGATTGTTTCCTGGATCGGGATTTTGACTTTCAGCCGGATGGGCCGCGGCCGCAGGGGAATCCGCCTCGGGTATTCGATTTCCCGCTGGACCTGACCCGGGAGCCGATTGAGTACACCAATGCCTCCATTGTCCAAATGTTTTTCTGGGTGAACTGGTATCACGATCGATTGTACCAGTTTGGGTTTACGGAGAGCGCGGGGAACTTCCAAGAGGACAATTTCGGTCGGGGCGGTCTGGGAAGCGACTCGATCATCGGCTACGTGCAAAGCGGCGCGGATGCGGGGTTTTTCAACAATGCGTTCTTCATCCCGGCCCCGGATGGGGTCAATGGCCAGATTGCCATGTTTTTGTGGAATTTTCCCATGCCAGATCGGGACGGGGATCTGGACGCGGAAGTGATTTTTCACGAGGCGACGCACGGTCTCACGACGCGGTTGGTGGGTGGCGGCAACGGCATGACGGCTTCACAGGCACGAGGTCTGGGGGAGGGATGGTCGGACTTTTACGCCCTGGCGCTATTGAGCGAAGCAGGGGACGACGTGGACGGTGTGTATCCGATGGCCGGTTACGTTACGTACCAACTGGGCGGATTGCAGCAGAACTATTACTTCGGGCTTCGCCGCTATCCCTACAGCACGGACATGACCAAGAGTCCACTGACCTTCAAAGACATCGATCCGAGCCAGATCAGCCCGCATCCGGGTGTGCCGCGCAATCCCATCTGGCCTTTCGACCCCGACGAGGCGGATGAAGAACACAATCAGGGTGAGGTCTGGTGTGCCATCCTGTGGGAGGTACGGGCCAACCTGATCCGCAAGTATGGTTTTGCCGGCAATGACCTGATGCTGCAGTTGGTCACTGACGGTCTCAAGCTCAGCCCGCCGAATCCCAACTTCATTGAGGCCCGGGATGCGGTCATTTTGGCCGACTTGGTGGCCACCGGGGGTGCCAATGCGCGCGAGTTGTGGACGGGCTTTGCCAAGCGCGGCTTGGGCTTCAGTGCGCGATCGCCCGACAGCCGCACCACGGTGGGGGTGGTGGAGGCGTACGACACCCCGGGCCTGACCGTGGTCGGCTCGGTGATTATCGGAGGGAACGGCAACGGCATGGTGGACATCAATGAGTGCAACGACCTGTACCTGTTGGTGGCCAACTTCAACAACTTCACGGCCACTCGGTTGCGCGCGCGGGTGAACACCACCACCCCCGGCGTGGGACTTGGAGTGCGTGAATCGGCCTACCAAGATTTACCTTCCCTAGGGGTGGGCACGAACCTGATCCCGTTCCAGCTGAGCACGGCACCGTACATGGTGTGCGGCACGCCGGTGGTTCTGGAAGTAGTGCTGGAGTCCGACCAAGAGACCGTGACGAACACCGTGACGCTCAACACTGGGGTGATGGGGCAGATGCGTCGGTACGACAGCACTGCCCGTGTGCCCATTCCGGACAACGATCCAGCCGGGGCCAGCTCGGCGATCGTGGTGTCGAACCTGACCACGGCGGTGCGCAAGGTGGCGGTTTCGGTATACATCACGCATACCTGGGTGGGCGATCTCCGCCTCGAATTGATTGCCCCGGACGGTACGACTGTCGTGTTGAGCGACAGCAACGGCGGCTCCGGTAACAACTACGGCACAGCCTGCAGTCCGGATCGGCGTCGCACCACCTTCGATGACGACGGGCCGTTGCCGATTACGGGCGGGATTCCTCCCTATCAGGGGACGTTCCGGCCTCAACAACCCCTGTCGGCGTTCGTGGGGAAAGTTGGGGATGCGGCGAACGGCGCTTGGCGGCTGCGGGTTGTGGACCAGGAGGCTCTGGATACGGGGGCGATCGAGTGCTGGTCACTCTTCGTGTGGCCGGCGGAGTGTACGGATGGAGGAGGGAGCTGTCCGGGGGCGGATCTGGCATTGAGCATGACCGCGGCTCCGGATCCCGTGTTTCTGGGGAGCAATTTGGTATACACCATCACAGTGACCAACCGCGGGCCCTCGGCGGGGCGCTCCACGGTGGTGCGGCACGAGCTGCCCGGCGACGTCCTCTTTGTCCATGCGACGGCCAGCCGCGGCTCGCCGACCCCCACCGGGAACACGGTCATCTGGAATGTGGGCGATTTGCCGTTTGCGGCCGGTGGTATGCTGCAGGTCACCGTGTTACCCGCCAAGGCCGGGGTGTTGACCTCTCGGGCGACGGTGAATTCGTTGGAACCGGATGGCGATCTCAGCAACAACCAAGTGACAGTGGTTTCGCGAGCCATGCCGCCCGCATCAGACCTGGTGTTGGGGGTGACTGTGACGCCGGAGAGCGGTTTGCAGGGGCAGGTCCTGACTTATCGAATCACGGTTGACAATCTCGGTCCCTCTCCGGCCACAGGGCTGGCGGTGACCAATGAAATGCCCGCCAACTTCTTGGTCGGTACCGTGACCCCGTCGCAGGGCAGCTGGCGAGTGGAATCCTTCGGATTGGTGTGGACAGCGGGCAGCTTGGCTGCGGGAGGCACGGCGGAACTCGTCGTGAGCGGCGTTCCCGTGGCAGAGGGTACGTTGGTCTGGCGCAGCAGTGCGGGGGCGCATCAGGCCGATCCTTTCCCCGGGAACAACCGTGCGGAAGTCCGTACGGTGGTGGGCCCGGCAGCAAACCTGGTCTTGACGGCGCTGGCGATTCCGAACCCGGCCGTGATCAACGAGGAGTTTCAGTATCAGCTCGTGGTGAGCAACGCCGGCCCCAGCCTTGCCAATGGCGTGACATTGAGTGCCGTGTTGTCTGCAGGCCAGACCGTGCGTTCAAGCTACGCGACCCAGGGCTCGGTTACGGTTCAAGGCCAGGAAGTGATTGCCAATCTGGGCAGCCTGCTGCCGGGCCAACGGGTCCAAGTGGGCTTGATTGCGACCTCTTCCATACCCGGTACGTTCACCCTTAGGGCGAACGCGACGGCGCGGGAAACCGATCCACTGAGTGCCGACAATCAGGCGGAGGTTCGTGTCGTCGTGGCCGAGCGGTTTGTTGCCATCGGGTCTGCGGGGGCTACGTTGCTGGCGGAGTCCCTGCAGCCGGCGAACGGAGCGGTGGATGTCGACGAGACCGTGACCGTGGAGCTGCGGCTCTGGAACACCGGGAATATCCCCAACGTCAATTTGGTCGCAACTTTGCTACCGGGTAACGGCGTGGAGAATCCGTCTGGCCCGCAGGTGTATGGGGTGCTGCCTCCGGGTGGGATACCGGTGGATCGGTCGTTTACATTCACCGCGCGGCGAACGCCGGAAGGGGTGGTCAGAGCCGTGCTTCAGCTCTCCGACAACGGCCAGCCGCTGCCCGCGGTGGAATACACCTTTGTCCTGCCCCGGGTTGTCACCTTTACCAATACAACGCCGATTCAAATCCTGGACAACCGACCGGCCAGTCTGTACCCGTCTGTCATTCAGGTCAGCGGCGTTACGGGCACCGTGGGCCGCGTGACGGTCACGCTCTCGAACCTGACGCACGCCTACGCTCCGGATGTGCGGATGTTGCTGGTGGGACCTCGGGGACAGAAGACAGTGCTGATGTCCGCAGCCGGAGCCCCGTACGGCGTCAGTCAGGCCACGGTGACGTTCGACGACGCGGCGGAGACGGTTTTGCCGGAGTGGGATGCCCTGGTGTCTGGACGGTATCGTCCCGCTGCTTATGGAACGGAGCTGCCGTTCCCGGCGCCCGCCCCCGGCGTGCCGTACGGGACGACGTTGTCGCAGTTTGCCGGGTTGGACCCCAACGGCACGTGGTCGCTCTATGTATGGGACACCACGGCAGGCGACACAGGCCAGCTCGCGGGCGGGTGGTCAGTCAGTTTGCACCTCATCACGCCGCTAAATGAGGTGGCTGACCTGCGTGTGCTCGCTGCTCCCCCCTCGCGTGTGTTGGTGGGCCAGCCGGCAGTCATGACTTACACGGTTACGAACTTGGGCCCGGACACGGCGCGGGGTGTGGTGGTGCGAAATCAATGGCCCAGCGAATTCCGTGTGCTCGGGGTCGAGACGTCGGCGGATTCGTGGTCGTTGGAGGGCCAGACGGTCCTGGCGATCTTTAACGAGCTGGCCCCGGGCGATGCGAAGAGCCTGCGGGTCACCTTGGACGCCAACGAGGCGGGCCAATTCGGCGTGGTCGCCCAGGCAGTGGGTAGTGGCGTCGATCTGAATCTTTCAGACAATGCGCTGACGAATGTGCTCAACGTGGCGCTCCCGTTGGCCAACCTTCAGTTGTCACTGGAGACTCCGAACGCGGCTCTGGTGCTGGGACAAGAGGTCGATCTGGTACTGTCCTTGCGCAACGCCGGTCCGGAGCCGGCCCTGAACTCGGTGGTCCGAATTCCTCTTCCAGCTGCGTTGGAGCTGGTTGCCAGCTCGGTGCCGGGAGGTGTCTTGGAAAGAACCAGCGAGGGCGTTGAGATCCGGTATGATCGGCTGGTGGAGGGATTGGCGGTTCACGCCGTTTTGCGGGTGCGCGCCCGGGACGCGGGTGCCTATCAACTGGAAGCGGTGGCTTCGACGGATTCAGCGGAAGCGACACCGAGCGACAACCGGGCCACGGTGGTGTTGAACATCACGCCCCCGCAGCCGCGGCTGATTCTGACCGGCGTCAGGGTGGTCGCGGAAAGCCAGGCACCCCCGAACGGCGCGTTGGATCAAGGGGAAGAGGTGACACTGGCCCTGGGGTTGCGCAATGTGGGTGAATTGCCCACGCAGAATCTGGTGGTGAGCCTGCTGGAACGCGGCGGCGTGTCCAGCCCCGGTGCAGCGC
>JAOADM010000125.1 GCA_026417315.1 Limisphaera sp. | reverse complement strand
AGATGTGTATAAGAGACAGGGAGTGCGGGGTTCGCCTGGACGGTTTCGGAGACTACCAGGTGGGCGATCTCATTGAGTGCTATACTGTGGAGAAGGTGGCGCAGACCCTGTAGGGCGGGTGGCGCGCAGGGTCCGGTGGCCCGGCGGTTCTCCTGCCCTGCCGCCACCGGCGCAGCAAGTCTACGCAACATGGGCTCGCATCGGATCGAACGCGTTCGGGAGCTGCTCAAGCGCGAGATCGGCTCGGTGATCCGCCGGGAATTCCCGGTGGAGGAGGTCGGGCTGGTCAGCGTCAACGATGTGGAGGTGTCGGGTGATTTGCGCCGGGCGGTGGTGTTCGTCAGCATCTTGGGCAGTGCCGAGCAGCAGCGGAAGAGTGTGCAACGGCTCCAGGAACAGCGCTGGCGGATTCAGGATCTGGTGGCGCGCTCGGTGGTCCTGAAATACATCCCCGTGCTGCGTTTTGTGGTGGACGATTCCATCGCCCGCGGCAATCGCGTGCTGCAGATCCTCGAAGAGCTGGAACGGGGGCAGTCGCCCAGTCCCGAAAGTGCGGAGTAACTCGTGAAGGCCCTACCCCGGACGCTGGCACGGATTCTGGAGGTCCTGCGGGGCGCCCAGCGGGTCTGCGTGGTCGGACACGTGCGGCCGGACGGTGATTGCATCGGTTCCCAACTGGCGCTGACCCTGGCCCTGGAGGCCCAGGGGAAAACCGTCCATTGCTGGAACGAGGATGCCGTTCCCCAAAAGTACCGCTTCCTGGATCCGGAGGGTCGGATGCAGAAGCCGCAGCCGGGTTGCCAATTCGACTGTGTCGTGGCCACGGATGCGGCCAGCTTCGAGCGCCTCGGGCCCAACATGGCCGCCGCCATCGCACAGCGCCAGTGCCTGATCAATGTGGATCACCACGTCAGCAACACGCGCTACGGAGATCTCAACTGGGTGGTCCCCCGGCAACCCTCCACGGGCGAGCTCATTTACCGGCTCCTGAAGGCCGCCCGGTGGCCGATCACGCCCGCCATCGCCGATTGCCTCTTCACCGCGATCTCGACCGACACCGGCTCTTTCCAATACCCCACGACGCTCCCGTCCACCTATCACGTGGCCGGTGAACTGGTCGCGCGAGGGGCGAATCTGGCGCGCATCTGCGACGAGGTGTATCAAAGTTTCCCCCTGCCCCGGGTGCGGCTGCTCAAACGCATCTACAGCCGGTTTCGTCTGACCGCGAATGACCGCATCGCCTACTGCTGGCTCAGCCGCGCCGACTTTGCCCGGACGGGGGCCGACCCTTCCGACACCGAGGGACTCATCGATCATCTGCGGGCCATCGAGCCCGTCGTGGTGGCTTGTGTGTTCGAGGAGGTCGAACCCGGCATGGTACGGGTCAGTCTGCGATCGAAGTCCGATCAAGTGGACGTGGGCAAGGTGGCCGCGCAGTTTGGCGGAGGTGGGCACCCGGCCGCCGCCGGCGCGCGAATCCAGGGCACGCCGTTGTCGGTCCGACGCCGCGTGTTGGCAGCGCTCAAACGGGCGCTGAGCCATCACCAACCCGAGGCGCCCCCTCCCCGATCCGGAAAACCGTCTCAAGTGGAGCGATCCGTGGCCGGATGACAGGGGCTTCGAGAAAAGCGGACCCGCTGCTCCGGTGGCTGCCGGATCGGGAAACGATTGGACGCATGTGACTTTGCCCGGGGCTTGGGCGTGCCTCGACACGGTCGGGGAATGCACGATCCGCACCCCGCACCGCGGGTCAGCGCCCGTCGGGTTCAAATCTCCGGCAGTTCCCGCCGCGCCTTGCGAAGATCCTTGCCCCCCGGCGGCGTGGGCCGAATGAGCAACGAGCTGCAGTACTGTTTGACCTTCGGGCCCACGAAGGACGCTGCAAACACCTCCTGCTGCAGCGTCTGCAGCGTGGGGAAGAAATTGCTGCCGTACATCTCCCTCTGAAAACGCTGCATGGCTCGAATCTCCGCGTCCGTGTAAAGGCGCGCATTCAGCAGCGCCAGCGCCGCCAGCAGTACGCAGGCAAACCGCAACATCCCGGCGCCCATGCCCAGGTAATATTCAGCCCGCCCAAACACGTCGCTGCCCACCAGCTTGCCCCCGACCAGGCGTTTCCCCAGTGAGAACACCGCCATGACACCCAAAGCGGCCAAAAGATAGGCCAGAATGTAACAGGTCAGCAGCCCAAACGGGCTGTTGGCCATCAGCCAGCGCCCCAATGGCTCGTACCCGTGGCCGGCGACCAACACGATCACCAACCATTTCAACAGCGGGATGAGTTCCCCTGACATCCCGTTCTTCTGGCCGCGCCAAATGCCCAAAAGCAGGACAGTGACCACGGCCAGGTCGAACCAGTTGAACGGCAACTGCGGCAACGACATAGGCCTGCTCCTTACGAAGTCCTGTCACAGCCAGAACCGTGCCAACCGAAAGAACTTCGCACCTGAGAATCGGCACCCCTCCGCCCGTCCTCGACTTCCGTTCCGGGGGCCCGGTCCGCCACCCGCTTCGGGTCGGGTCTCGTATCGGACAAACCCGGGCGCCGGATCGGATCAAATTGCCCACCGCCGGTGAGACAGGCACGCCAGGGCCGCGCAATACACCATGGTGAGGTGCTGAAGCGAGTAAACCTGCAAGGGAAAGTCCCAGCGGGCATGCAACAAACATCCCCCCAGGGCGATCCAAAACACCCACGGCAACCGCCAACTGGTCGGGACACCACCGGGGAGAAACACACGGCCAGCTGCCAGCCCGAAGGCCAGCAGCAGCAGTGCCATTCCGATCCGGCCCCAGGTCACGCGGATTTCCAACCAGTCATTGTGCAGTTGGGCGGGCCAGTACTCCTCCGTGCCCTTCCGATAAAGCTGAAACACGGGGCCCAACGTGCCCGGGCCCGTGCCGTACCAGGGGTAATCCGAGGCGATTTGGCGGGCCGTTTGATACATCGTCTCCCGCTGCACGAGCCCAAGGTCGAACTCCTCGAACCTTTTGCCCAGCTGTTCTCCGCCCAGCCACAGGCCCAATGCCCCGAAGAGCGCCAGGAAGGCAAGAAAGGAGAGGCGAACCCACGCCCGGCGCTCGCGCCACGCGGTCCAAAAGACGCCTGTCAAAGCCAACATGCTACCCAGGGCCACCACGGCCCCACCGCGGCTCAGCGAGAAGACGCTCGTGGCTGCCATCCACCCCGCTGCCGGAAGCAGGAGATGATGGGCGCGACGCTTCCATCGAGCGGGCCGGCGGTCCGGGGCCGCACTCCGCAAACTGCGCATCCGATGCAACCGCCACCACAGACCCAGGGTCACCGGCCACACCAGGTTCAGATACTGAGCTCCATTGGAGCGATAATTGAAGGGCCCCAATTGTGCTTCGGGGATGGCGTTGAGGCGGGGGCGAACCAGCCATAACAACTTGTCCGTGCCGCTGAGGCGCTGGGCGACGGCTTCCGTGGCCAGGAGGGCGCCGTTGATACTCAGCAGTCCCAGGAGAATGCGGAACCGCTGGGGCAACAGCAGGCCCGGCCGGTCTGCCGCCCCGTCCCGGTGCAGATCGCGGCGGTCGGCCATCGTTTTGCCCAGCAACCAATCCCGTGCGGCCCAGAAGTAGCAGGCCAGGGCCACTGCGGTGGCAAACATCTGCCAGGACCGACTCGCATCATAACTGTGAGGCAACCAGCGGATGTAGTCGCGGTAGTGAAAAACTCCCAGGTCCGGATCGTACTCGGCCCGTGCATTCCAGGCTGCCACACCGCAGTAAAGCAGGATGAGCACCGTGAGAGCCGCCATCGAGCATACCCACGCGCGATCCCACCGTGCCGACCGGGCGTCATCCGAGTTGCGGGTGTCCCATCGGACGGGTTGGAAGCCCGTGATCCCTCGGATGAGCCATTTCACGATCAACAGCAAACCCAGGAGGTAGCCTGCTCCGTTCAGGGTCCAAATCGCCCAGGGCGGCGTGCCACCAAAGGCCCAGGGCGCAAACACAACGGTGATGCCCAGCACCGCTCCGGACAACCGATCGCAGCGCTGGTACCACAATGCGGTTCTCAATCCCGCTCGGGGCCCTGCCGACCCTTGGGAGGTGACGGTCTCCATCGCCCGGGGATTGAACCGCCGGGGCGGTTCTTCCCACAAGCGGGAAAACCGGGCTGACGAACCGATACGCTTTCGGCGCGCCATGCGTTCACTCCGAAGGGGCGCGAATTCACCCGCCCGAGGCAACCCATGGATCGGCTGGAGGGCAGAGGCGCCGGCGGTGCCGGCAGCCACCCAAGTCGAATTTGATGGGCCAGGTCTTCCCTGTGGTTGGCAAGGTTCGAGCTCCGTTTGTGCCCGCTGGGGAAAGAGGTGTGAACAATTTCAGACGGGCTTCGGGGCCTGCAATCCCGCTGGACGCGGCGGCCACGGCCGCTTTTCGGGAAGGCTCTGCAAACGTCCGCTCTTCGGGAGGGATCAATGCAGGGGCGTGTGCTCCCGAGAACCTCCTGAAGAACCGCTGTCCTCGAGGGGTGCCCGCCCGGTCGCCTGGTCGGAGGCGGAAGCATCCAGACAGCGTGCCGCCAGCCGAGAGGGCCGTTCCCATGCAGCCGGGGTGGGCGTGTCCGCGCAGGGCGCGCCGTCCTCCCGGGCCCGGGGCGCGCTGCGGGCGAAAAAAGTTGTTGCGTTGCATCGTTTGGCGGATTAGTTAGGCGATAGTGTTTGGGGCCGCTCCGGCGGCCAGTGCATGGTACAGCGACACAACATCGAAATGACGAAGCTTCAACTGAAGAGGGTGTCTTGAGCCGCCCTTTTTCTTCCAGCAGCAATTCGGGTCACGGCAACTTCGTTCGGGTCAACGGCAAGATCCGTGCCCGCGAAGTGCGCGTGATAGGGATGGATGGTAAACAAATCGGGATCCTGCCGTTGGGCGAGGCTTTGACTTTGGCCCGCCAGCACGGGGTGGATCTGGTGGAGGTGGCGCCCAACGCCAATCCACCGGTCTGTCGGCTGATCGACTACGGCAAGTTCCGCTACGAGCAGGCCAAAAAGGAAAAAGAGGCCCGGAAGCATCAGCACGCCAACAAAGTCAAGGAGGTGCAGTTGAGCCCGAAGATCGACCCGCACGATCTCGGCGTGAAGGCTCAGCATGCGATCGACTTCCTCTGCGACGAGATGAAGGTGAAGGTGGCGTTGCGTTTCCGGGGCCGGGAAATGGCCCACACGGAGCTGGGCTTCCAAGTGGTGCAAAAGTTCCTGGAGAAGATTGCGCCGTGGGGGCATCCGGACTTCGAGCCGAAGCTGAACGGGCGGAACATCGTGGTCATGGTCAGCCCGCTGCCGCGGCACAAGCGGGCCAAGCACCCGCGTGAAGCGCAGGCGCCCCCGCCACCGCCAGCCTCGGCCAAGCCAAGCCCGGCGCCCGCTGCGGCTTCGGCGGGGCCCGGTAACGGGTCCAAACCTGAAGCTGCCTCCTCGTCTCCGCAGGGATCGTCGGGCACGACGACCTCCACCGGTGCTTCCGCCGAGGGGACCAACCCGGCCGGCGGGTTTGCCAACAACCCGTTCTCGGACCTCGATCTGAGCCGCGCCTAGTCTTCTTTCCCGGCCCCCTGGGCCGCTGCGGCCCATTCGCGGACCCGGGCGGGGAAGGGACAGCCTTCGCAAGCGGCGTTGGCGTGATCACAAAAGTCGCGCACGATCTGCAGCAAGCCCTGCTGCGTGGCTGCGCGGCGCAACAGCCCTCTGGGTACGCGCCCGGCCAGCAGTCGTTGGCGAGCCAGTCGCAAGAGTGCGTTGTCCTCGCCCGCCGGCCAGGCGAAGTACCACCTTTGAAGCCGTTCCCAGAGGAGGGGCGGCTTGACCGTGCGGGCCCGGGCCGCCAACCACGGGAGAATGACGTTGACCGCCAGGTCGGTCACGCGGGCTTCGCCGATCAGGGGCTGGGGCTGGGGCAATCGTGTGGATTGGACCGTCCAATGCCAGGACCAAAACGGGTCGGACGGTGGCTGCAACAATCGCAGGAGGCTTGGCGCCAGGTCGGATTCCGCGTGCTCCGTCGTGCACCAGATTTCGAGCGATCGGACCCAGTCCGGCCGGGCCAGCCAGTGTGCCACGAGGGCGAGGCGGCGTTGGGGATGATTGGCGGGGCGCACCCCGTGCAGGCGCCAGGCATTGCGTGGCAGACAGCAATCTTCGAGAGTCGCGCGGTCGCGCCACCACAGATCCCAGAGCCGGCGCAGGAGTTGATCCGAATCGGCAGGCAGATGGCGGATCTCGTCGGGCAGGAGACCGCCCAATCCCAGCAGCCGCGCTTGCAACAGGGTCACGCTGCGGGCTCCCTCGGCCCAACGGCAGCGGTGCTCGGCCAGCCATTGCATGGGCCAGGTGTTGTGCTTGTAGCCAAGGCCGCGAAACAGGCCTTCCCACAGGGCCTGTTCCCAACCCACCGCCCGGGCGCGCGCCTGGAACCAGAGAATCTTGCCCTCCAAACGGGCGGCCGCCGCCTGCTCCAACAGCTCTTCCAGTTGGCCCGGATCCAATTGGCGGAGGGGCGCACAACAGGCGCCGCGCAGGGCCTCCGGCCAAGCGACGTTTTCCCCCCGGTCCAGCCACAACGCCAGTTCCGGCAAGGGTGCGTCCAACACCTCGCACAGGGGCAAGATCGGCGGAGGCGGATTCTCCGCTCGATTCCCGCGTGCGGGGGCGTCCGGTGCGAGCGTGGCCGCTTCCCAAACCACGTGCAGGAGGACCCGTGCAAACCGGGGGTTTCGATCATGCCCGTGCTCCCACCAACTGCGGGGTCGAACATCCACTTCGACATCGCCGCGGCAGACGGGTCCGTCTCCGAGCCGAACGAGTGCATCGCGGAAATCGGGGCCGCCTTCGGGATTCGGGAATCCCGGGTGTACAACCTGCACTTTTCGGCCGTCGGTGGTTTGCAATCGGTCGCGCAACAATCGTTGGTGAAACCAGATGGCCTGCAGGAGACGCTCCGCAGGGGTGCCGTCCTGGTCGTGCAGGCACCAGGCGCGCCCCACTTGTTCGCGAGCGCGGAAATACCACGTGGGCGGGTGGATCGACACGTCCTTGCTTCTGGGGCGCACTGTGCCGGTGTGTCAAGCCCTGCTTGATGGCCGGGGACGGTTTGGTGGCTTCGAACCGGTGCCGAGCTTGTACTCCAGCAGCGCACACGCCCGTCAAGTGGCGACGGATCCGGAAAGTACCGGCCCCGGGTGTGGTCCGGCATTGCCCATCGACCCGAGTCCGGCTCGACTCGAACCTCGATCGAAGGGAAGCACAGCCCGGACTGCCGGCCTGAATCGCCAAGTCTTCCGCCCCGCCTGCGGGGCGAACCGTGGATTCGCGGCCGGGGCTGGGTGGGTCGGTCGCTCGTATGTCGAAGCGTGGGACCCGCAACGGGTGGAGCCATGGGCGACTGGAAGAATTGGAACGCGTCTTGCGCCGCGGGAGCGGCCCGGGGGCCCGGATGTGCGGTCGTTTCTTGCTTGAGGATTGGGGAACACGAAACGGCCCACGCGGCCTTCAGGTGCAGGGGCAACGAGTTGGACATCGGCTTGAGCCGGGTCGGCTGACCGCTTCAGGCGTCCCACCAATGAACAGAGCGGGCAGTCGTAGCGTCCAAACCCGGGGTCACGCTCCGCAAGGGGCTGAAAACCGGCCGGGGATTCTGTGCCCCTGGGCGCGGAGCCATCGCTGCGAGCGGCTGGAGTAGACTGGAAGATCCTACGGTCCGGCGCGACGCCGGGCCGTTGCGGATGCGGGCAGCGGCGGGGCCGGGGCCGGGCGGTCGGGGCATCGGCCGCAACTTCGCGGGGTGGGCCGGGTTTGTTAAGAGCGTGAGTGTGCATGGGACAATCGCAAGCGGAACGGCGGCTGCTCGAGCCTCCAGAGAGCGATCCGCGTGGTGCGGATCCCGGGGCGGTTGGTGCACCGGCTGGGCGGCCCGGGTGGCCGGATGGACGATGTGCGCGGCGGCGACGGCCCTGGCGGCGGCCCCGACGGAGGTGGCAGATGTCCGACGGGACGCCACGGTGCTGGCCATCGAGCGCGTCCTGCCGACGGTGGTGAACATCGCCACTACGCGGATTGTGGAGTATCGGGATCCTTACCAGGATTTGTTCTACCAGTTTTACGGTCGGCGGGCCCCGGTGGAGCGTCGGGAAGAACCCAGCAGCATCGGCTCCGGCGTGATCATTGACGAGGAGGGCTACATCCTCACCAACTTTCATGTCCTGCGTCGGGCCTCGCGGGTGTATGTGAAGTTGCAGGACGGGCGCGTCCTGGAAGCCGAGCCACTCGTGTACACCCCGCACAAGGACGTGGCCCTGCTGAAAGTGCGCGCGCCGGAGGGAGAGCGTTTTCCGGCGATCGTGTTTGCGGAGGAGGACGACCTGATTTTGGGCGAGACGGTCATCGCGCTGGGAAATCCGTACGGGTTGGGGACTTCGGCCAGCCGGGGGATCCTGAGTTCGAAGGCCCGGCGTCCCCCCGTGGAAGGGGAACCGCTGGGCACGCAGGATTGGTTGCAGACCGATGCCGGCATCAACCCCGGCAACAGCGGCGGGCCGTTGATCAACCTGCGGGGTGAGCTCATTGGAATCAATGTGGCGGTGTATCGGGAAGCCCAGGGCATGGGGGTGGGATTCGCCATTCCGGTCAAACAGATCAATGAGGCCTTGAGCGAGTTCTTTTCGCCGGAAGTCACCGCGGCCCTGTGGTTCGGGGCCAAAGTCAAGGGCCTGCGTCCGCCGCTGACGGTGGTCAGCGTGCAATCCGGCAGTCCCGCGGCGCGGGCGGGTTTGCGCGAGGGCTGGGAGATCGAGGGTGTGGACGGGCGCCCGGTGCGCGGGTTGGTGGAGTTGAATCGTCGGCTGACCGCGGCGACGGATCGACCGGTGACCTTGGAGCTGCGCGACGGGACGACGCGGCGGACGGCCCGCGTGCAGTTGATTTCGTTCGAGGATCTGATCCGGCAAAAGCTCGGGTTGCGATTGTTGCATCCGACGCCCCAGGTGGCGGCCAGTTTTCAGGTGAACCCCGGAGAGGGCCTCTACATCGAGTCGGTCGAACCGGGCAGTCCGGCCGCCCGGGTGCGCATGCCCGCGGGCAGCCTGTTGGTGGGGCTGGACGACCAGGCCGTGGGCAGTCTGTATCAGGTGGCCGATGTGCTGATGCGGAAAGAATCCGGGGACCCGGTGATTCTGACGCTGGTGGTGCCGCGCCGCCTGGGCGCTGCCTATGTGGAGTACCGGCAGGTCCGAATGGAGGCGCGAGTGCGCTGACCTTGCTTTTTCGTCGCCTGCACGTCCCCGTTTCGACTATGGTGGACACGGTCCGACCGATGAGCGATGCAGTGATGATCGAAGTGTCCGACCTCACCAAGCGCTACGGCACGCGCGTGGCCATTCAGGGGCTCTCGTTCACGGTCGCCCGGGGCGAAATCGTGGGGTTGCTGGGGCCGAACGGCGCCGGGAAAAGCACCACCATGCGGATCCTGGCCGGGTACCTGGCGGCCACGCACGGCACGGCCCGGGTGGCAGGGTATGATGTGGCCCTGGAATCCCTGGAGGTGCGACGACGCATCGGGTACATGCCGGAAAACAACCCGCTCTATCCGGACATGCGGGTGCGGGAGTATTTGCGCTTCCGGGCCCGGCTCAAGGGCCTCAGCCGCCGCCGTGTCCGGGAGCGGGTGGACGTGGTGCTGGAACAATGCGGCCTGACCGAGGTGCACCGTCGGCTCATCGGTCATTTGTCCAAGGGGTATCGGCAGCGGGTGGGGCTGGCCGACGCGTTGGTCCACGAGCCGGACCTTGTGATCCTGGACGAGCCCACCATCGGACTGGACCCGCATCAAATCCGGTCGGTGCGACGGCTGATCAAGAGCCTGGCCGGTCGGCATACCGTTCTGTTGTCCACGCACATCCTGCCCGAGGCGGAAATGACGTGCCATCGGATGTTGATCCTGTGCGATGGCCGCGTGCTGGCCTCGGGCACTCCGGAGGATCTGGAGCAGCGACTGGCGCGCAATCACCAGGTGGTGGCGGAGATCGCCGCGCCGGAAGAAACCCTGCGGGCCTTCTGGGCGCAGCGCCCCGAGCTGGCCGCGTGGGAGGTCACCCCGATGGAAGGTGGATTCTGCCGGTGCGTCCTGTCGCCGCGCGAGCCCACGGACCTGCGGCCGCAGGTCTTTGCCTGGGCCCGCGAGCAGGGGTGGACGTTGCGGGAGCTGACGCGGCATCGCTATTCGCTGGAAGACATCTATGTGCAGCTGACGGAGCCCGAGCCGGCCGAGGAAACCGAAGCAGGGGACGAGGGTTAAATGGGTGCGTTTGGCACGTTGTTGCGGCGCGAGCTGGCTGTCTATCTGTGGTCGATCACCGGATGGGTGGTCCTGGCGGCCGTCGCGTTTTTGATCGGCCTGAGCTTCGTGGATTTGCTGGTGGCCGTGCAACAGGCGCCCCTGCCGATGCATGTCACGGAGGTCTTTTATCAGACGCCGTACTTCTGGATGATCCTGCTCCTGAGCGGGCCGGTGATTACGATGCGCCTGTTTGCGCAGGAAAAGGCGGCGGGCACCTATGAGACCCTGATGACCAGCCCGGTGCGGGACGGGACGGTGGTCCTGGCGAAGTTCACAGCGGCGATGGTGTTTTATCTGATCGTGTGGTTGCCCTTGCTGGGCAGTGTGGTGCTGATTCGGTCCTGGACCTGTCTCTTATACACAT
>JAOADM010000124.1 GCA_026417315.1 Limisphaera sp. | reverse complement strand
AGATGTGTATAAGAGACAGGCTCCAATGTACAGGCCACCGTGGTCCTGCGCGGAAGCACCAAACTGAGCGGGAACAACGATCGCATCTACCTGGCCCCCGGCGCCCGGCTGATTCTGTACGTGGATGCACCCACCTTCTCCATCAAGGGACAGGGCGTGGTCAATGAAAGCGGGCAGGCCATCAACTTCCTGTATTTTGGCACCCCGCGGAACACCACGCTCAGCCTTGGCGGTAACGCCTCGTTCACCGGGGCCATTTACGCGCCCGACGCAGATTTCACCCTGGGTGGCGGTGGAAACGACACCTACGACTTTGTCGGCGCCTCGGTGACCCGCACGGTCAAGATGAACGGGCATTTCAATTTCCACTACGACGAGCACCTGCGGCGCATCGGCCCGAGCCGGGGCTTCATCGTCAATTCCTGGCGGGAACTGTGACGTGCGGGCCGATCACCGTGCCCGGGCCGGATCGCTGAACCGCTGTTTGACCTCCTCCAGACTGCGCCCCGTGGCCTCGGCGACGGCCCGTAGGTACGTCTCCGCATCCAGAGGGCGCGGCCGGGCCCGGCACTGCGCTTCGAAACCGGGGAAACGCCACCAGTTGGGAAAGTCGCGACACTGCTGCGGCTTGACCGGCTGCACCCGACAATCCCGGCCCTCCAGGAACACGCACGATCCATCCGGCTTTTCTTCCAGCACCAGGCCGCGCCGGTCCGCCGCCAGCCGGCAATACCGCTGAATAAAGGTGAACTCGTCCAGCCCCAGAAACTCAGCCAGACGCCGGATCTCTACCTCAGTCACCCGGACCTGGCCGGGCCAGCGACAACACGCAGTACAACGCTGACACTCGTAAAAGACGGGCATGCCAACCCGGGAAGATCCCGGCCGGCCGGGGCGGGGTCCTATCCATGTTGACAGCCCCGGGCGAAATGCTCGGCCAGGGCAATGGCCTGAAACATGGCGGAAGCTTTGTTGACGGTCTCCTGCAACTCGGCTTCCGGTTCTGAATCATGCACCCAGCCACCGCCGGCTTGCACGTACGCCCTGCCGTCCTTGAGCAGCGCCGTGCGAATGGTGATGCAGGTGTCCAGGTTGCCGTTGAATCCGAAATAGCCCACGCAGCCGGCGTACGGCCCCCGCGTGGTGGCCTCCAGTTCCGAGATGATCTGCATGGCCCGGATCTTGGGCGCCCCGCTGACCGTGCCCGCCGGGAACGTCGCGCGCATCAGGTCGAAGGGCGTCCGATCCGCGGCCAGGCGCCCCTCCACCGAGGAAACGATGTGCATCACGTGGCTGTAGCGTTCGATGATCATCAGGTCCCGCACCCGCACGGTGCCGAAGTCACAAACCCGCCCCAAATCGTTGCGCGCCAGATCCACCAGCATGACATGTTCGGCCCGCTCTTTGGGATCGGAGAGCAACTCGGCTTCGAGGGCGCGATCCTCCTCCGGCGTACGGCCCCGGCGCCGCGTACCCGCGATGGGACGGATTTCCACCTGCCGGTCTTCACAGCGCACATGGATTTCCGGAGAGGCCCCCACCAACGCCAACCCCTCGAGTTCCAAGAGGAACAGATAGGGAGAAGGGTTCACCGACCGGATGGCGCGGTACACATCGAGAGCCGAGGCGCGCACCGGGGCCGAAAACCGTTGAGAACCCACCACCTGAATGATGTCCCCGGCTGTGATGTATTCCTTGGCCTTGCGCACATGCGCCAGGAAGGTCTCCCGCGCCATGTTGGATGTGAACGCCACCGGAGGCACCGCGCCCGGCAACAGCGCCGGGACATGATCGCTGGGCTGTTCCAGCAAAGCCAGCAGACGCTCCAATTCGCTGCACGCCTCGTCGTAAGCCGCGTCCGCCCGGTCCGGTTCTTCCACCCACGCGTTGACCACCACCGTCAAGGTCTGCGCCACGCGGTCGAACACCAGCAACTGATCCGCCACGAAAAAGTAGAGCGTGGGCGTCCCCAGCTCGTCCCGGGGCGGCCGGGGCACCACCGGCTCGATGTCATGAATAAACTCGTAGCCGAGATAGCCCACCGCCCCGCCGGTAAACCGCGGGAGCCCCGGGACCGGCACGGGACGATATCGGCCAAGCACATGCTCGACCACTTCCAAACCGTCCCGCACCTGACCCGGCCCGGGAACTCCGCGCGCCCCCACCACCTCGAACCGCTCCGTGACACGTCCGGCCTCCCGAACCTCTACCCATGCCCCGTCCTGCCGAATGATCGTGCGCGGGTTGGTGCCCACGAAGGAAAACCGCCCGAGGTGTTCGCCCCCTTCCACCGATTCGAACAAAAACGATTCGCCCTGGCCCCGCAGTTTGCGATAGGCCGAAAGAGGCGTCTCGATGTCGGCCAGCAGACGGCACGCCACCGGAATCAGGTTCCCACCGGCGGCGAGCTGCCGAAACGTCTCTCGATCAGGAAAAACGTGCATGGTGGTCGGGAGCGTGAAGTCGGCCGCTGCGCCGCAGACGATAAATGCCCAGCAGGGTGTAAAAAGCCACCGCCGCAGCGTAGGCCACGATCCCCATGCCGATGGCCAGGAGCACCAGCTTGCCCTCGCTGAACAGCATGATGGCCCCTCCCACCGCCGCCGTCAGCAGCGTGTTCCCGGCCAGGCACAACAAATACACCGAAATGCGCGTCTCCTGCACCCGTTCCACGTGCCAGTCCCGGTAATTATGCTCCCCCAGCGAACGCATGAGCCAGGCCGACTGGAAATTCCGGGCGGCCACCATGACGCTGGCCGTGGCGACCACGATCGCGGCCAACGGCCACTGGGCCAGGAGCACACAGACCAGCGCGTTGACCGCCAATCCCCACCGCCAGCCCAGGCGCTTGGCGATCGGATTGCCTTCGAGCACCAGATTCGGCGTGGCCACCCACGTGCTCAGGAAATCGGCTCCGCGCGCCAGCACCAACAGCGCCAGCATCATCAGATATCCCCGACTGCCCAGCGAAACGTACTCCTCCATCGGTGCCTTGGATTGCCCGCCAGGCAGGCTCGGCCCGGTTCCGACCCTGCCCGCCACCCCGGCCTACCGTTTCGAGCCGTAGATCTGCTCCGGCGATTCCAGCTGCGGCTCGGTAATCCGGAAACCTTCCCCTCGCCCCGTCATGGACCGGAAAAAGCAGGACCGGTAACCCTCGTGGCAGGCGGCGCCCACCTGCTCCACCTGGATGAGCAGTGTGTCGCCGTCGCAATCGAACGCAATGTCCTTCACCCGCTGCACGTGACCGCTGGTCTCTCCTTTCATCCAGAACTTCTGCCGGGACCGACTCCAAAAATGCGTCAGCCCCGTTTCAATGGTCTTTTCCAGCGAGGCCCGGTTCATCCACGCCATCATCAGCACCCGTCCGGTGGCCGCGTCCTGAATGATGGCCGGGATCAATCCATTGCTGTCGAACTTCAATTGATCGAAAAAGCTCATGGGTTCCAAGACTTCGTCTTGGGGGAAGAAACTACCAAAAAGTCTCCCTGCGACCACGAAAAACTTCGGGACGCCCGGGGCGGCGGCGCATTTCAGGTTTATAGCTGCCAACTAGGGACGGAATCTGGGGCGTTGCCCGGCGCGAGAACCTAGGGAAAACGGCATTTCCCTGGATCCGGGCTTCAAGAAACGAGAATGCGCGTTCCGCTGTCTACGGATCCCACGGCCCTATCCACGCGCTGAAGGCGCATTGAACTCGCCAGCCCGGGGCAACGCCCCGGGAATTCGGCCCGCCAGAACCCACAACGCCCTGAAAGGGCGCAATTCGAGGCCTCCCATCGCGGGAGGCTGGACGTGCCCCATCGAATTCCGCCCTCGCAGGGCGGGTTGAAATGGGACACCCGGTTACCCAGGGCGCGCCCTGGGCTGACGAACTCCCGCCCCGATGGGGCACCAATCCGGCGCGTCGAAGGCGCATCAATTCAATAGCCCGGGGCAACGCCCCGGGCACTGCGGAGCCCAAAACGGGCCGCGCTCTGAAAGGGCGCCACTCGAGGACGCTCCTCCCGGGGACCGGTGAGCCCAGACCGAATCCCGTGCCTTCAGGGCGGGGTCCATGGCGACCATTCGGCTACGCAGGGCGTGCCGTGGGCTGATGAATCCCGCCCCGGTGGGGCGAACACGCAACGTCCCGAAGGCGCACCCGTTCGTCCGTTGCGGGTGCAGTCTCGTTGCGCAAGGCGGGCCCCGGGCTGGTGAGTTTCCCACCCCGGATGGGGCAGTCATGAGCCGCACTGGAGGTGCCGCCATGCACCTGCTGCCAAGGTGATCCGACCGGCCAAAGCGCCGCCTTTGGCTGCCGTATCTGCCTCCGGGCTGGGCCGGGCAAACAGCAGCCCCTCACGCATGACTCCCGCTCTGCTGCCGGAATTCGCCCGCCGGTCTCCTTGGCCTTCTCGCAGGCCGGGGATCGCAAGTCCGATTCCGCCCAAAGCCCGTGGGGAAACCACAACTGAGCCACCGCACGTTCAGTGCGACGCTCGTCGATCCGAGAACCCGGGCCATGCGCTCGGAGACGCTGAGGGCGCCGCGGTGTGAACTGTGCCCGGTCGGGGTTACGGCTCAAACAGCACGCGGAGCCGACCGAAGCGCGCGGCTGCGTTGGTGCGCGGGACCGGATCGGTGAAGTGCCAGAGTTTGCGGCCGTCGCCCGGGTTTGGATCGGTCACAGTGGTGTCGGCCAGGCTGGTTTGCTGGAACGAGAGACTGCCGCTGAGTTCGAGCCTGGCGCTCAAAGTGGGATCGTCGTCGCGCAGGGGCACGCTCAGGGTGAGCCGGCCCTGGGCATCGAGGATCGGCGGCTCCCAGGGCGGCGCGTTGGGCTGGCGCGGATGAGTCCGGAGGGCGTACTCGGCCGCATTGCTCAACCCGTCGCCATCCGGATCGGTCTCCGGTGCCGCGAGGGCGGCTTCTTGGGGAAGGGAGAAGTATTGGGCCTGCCAGCCGCCGTACCGGGCCACCACCAGCAGCTGGACACTCAATTGCGCAGATTGGGGCGGGGACCCGTTGTCGGTAACCCGCAAGACGACGGTGTTCGTTCCGGAGGCACTTTCGGGAGGGATTCCGCTGAGGACGCCGTTGGTGCTGACTGCCAGCCACGCTGGACCCTCCACTTTGCTGATGGTCAATCGCTGGCAGGCGTTGGGATCCGAGGCCGTGGCCGTGGCGTTGAAGGGCAGGCCCCACACCGCCGTGGTGGAAGAGACCCCCGCAAGCATCGGCTGGGCATTGGCCGGCCGGCTCGTGCTGACCCCCGGATTGGTTACCGGTGCGCCCGGGATGGGCACGCCGTCGCCGTCCGGATCACCCAATTCCTCGCCGTTGCAGTACGAGTCGCCGTCGGAATCCTCTGCGGCCAGGGCCGGGGTCCAGAAAGGCCGGCTCGAAGTGCCCACCAGTTGGAAGACCCGGTTCCCGAACGCATTGCGCGCGCCGCCGCCCGCCGGATTGATGTGACAGTTGGCGCACATGAAGACGTGGCCATTGGGAATTTGATTGACGCGAAAATCGCGGGCCTCGAGAAGCCCGCCGCTGCCCGCGGCCATCCAGCCGAGGAGTCCCAGGGCCCGAAGCGCGGCCATCCACGCAGCGCCAGGGTGGCCGCCGAAGGGCACCGTTCTCATGCGGACCATGAGCCCAATTTATTAGGGAAGCCGCCCAACGTGTCAAGGGCCCGACCCCGCACCAGGTGCGGAGCAAGCAGCCGCAATCCACGCCCGTGCGCGGGGAACGATCCGCAACGTTGCGGGTGGCCGGCCCGGACACACAGTCGCGCCACGAAGTCCGGCGCCGGGCGGGGCAGGTCGGGGATCTCTCGATGTGCACTTCGGAGTCTGGATTCGTCCCCGGGACCCGCTCCGCACCGGCTCCACGGGCCGCGTTGTTCAGAGCCGGCGTCGCGCGGGAAATTCGCTTTCCCGGCGGAGCTCCTGCGCTACATTGCCCGCGCATTCAAAGCGCGTCGCAATCATGGAATTGAATGCTCGAGTCTTGGCACGGCAGGAAGTGGCGCCGGGATTGATCATCCTGCGCGTGGCGCCGGAGGGCTGGGCCCTGCCCCCGTTTGAGCCCGGGCAGTTCGCCGTGCTCGGCCTGCCGGGAGCGGCCCCGCGGGTGCCGGAAGCCGAACCGGAGAACCCGCCACCGCCGCCCCACCAGTTGATCCGGCGGGCCTACTCCATCGCTTCGTCTTCGCGACAGCACGAGTATCTGGAATTCTATCTGGCGCTGGTGCGGACAGGCGCGCTCACCCCGCGTCTGTTCCGGCTGCACGTGGGCGACCGACTCTGGTTGGTCCCCCGGTTCAGCGGAATGTTCACGCTTCGACACGTGCCCGCGGATGCGCACCTGGTCCTGGTGGCCACCGGCACGGGCCTGGCACCGTACATGAGCATGTTGCGGACCCACCTGGCCGAGAGTGCACACCGGCGCACGGCAGTGATCCACGGGGCCCGATACCCGTCCGACCTGGGGTATCGCAACGAATTGGAAGATTTGGCTCGACGGCATCCGCACCTGACTTATCTGCCCGTGGTGTCCCGACCGCAAGGGGCGGTGCCGCCCTGGAGCGGCGCCGTGGGACACGTGCAAGACATCTGGCGGGCGGGATTGATCGCCCGGGCCTGGGGATTTCCGCCGGAACCGGCACACACGCACGTGTTCCTTTGCGGCAATCCGCAAATGATCGAGGACATGGTGCGGCTGCTGGAGGGAGAAGGCTTTCGGGAACACCACAAGGACGCGCCCGGTCAGATTCATACCGAGCGATACTGGTGAGCCGCCTCGCCACCCCGCATCCCAGGATCCGCAGGGTCGGCACCAGGGCGGGCCTGCAGATCAGAGGATCGGATCTTCGCGCCGGATGGGAGAGGTCTGCCAGCAACGCTTCCAGACCCTCATGAAGCCTTCCACCCGCTGCAGGTCCACACGGCCGAGAAATCGACCCTCTTGCCGGAAGGCGGACCCCACAATAAAACCGTCGGCACGGGCGAAATAACGAGGAAGGTTTTCCGGGGTGATGCCCGAGCCGATCCAGACGGGCACGGATGCGTGACGCCGGACGCGTTCGAGCTCGCCCACGGCCGGGGGTTCTCCCGTGCGGGGGCCCGTCACCACCACCCCGTCCACGAGGAAAAACTCCGCCTGTTTCAGCTCGTCCACGATGCTCAAATCCGCCGTCAAAGCGTGGGAGCAGTGCTTCTTTTTCAGGTCGGCAAACACGCGGATATGGTCCACGCCCAGGTCCCGCCGGCGCCGGAGCAGCCGCCCGGCACAGCCCTCGATGAGTCCGGCCCCGCCGATGTGGGCGAATACATAGCCCTCGACGCGCAGGAAATCGAGGTCGGCCGCCGCGGCCACCTCCAGAGCGTCTTCATTGGCGGCCTCGAGCAACTGAATTCCAATGGGGCCCTCGAACCGGGCCCGGACCTCGCGGGCAATCTCGGTCATCAACAAGACCGCCGTGCGGGGCAAAGGCGGTTTGACGTACGGAAGGTCATAACTGTTCTCCAAAAGCAGCGCGTCCACGCCAAGGTCCCGGAATGTCTGGGCGTCGGCGACCGCGCGGCTGAGGATGAGGGATGGGGGATCGCAATGCCGCGGGGAACCCGGCAGAGGCGCCACTGCGATGACGGCCACCAACGGACGGAGGGGCCACGGCCGTCTGGGCGGTACCGGATTACCGGCCGAATTCGGAGGGACCGGGGCTGGAGACGGAGAGGCTTTCAAATGGCGGCCGCGGCACGTTGGATGGGATCGCCCTTGAGCAGGGCAACGGCATAGTCGCGGTTCATCCGGGCGATGAATTCGAGGCTGACGCCCTTGGGACAGACGGCTTCGCAAGAGCCCGTGACGGTGCAGGCCCCGAAGCCTTCGCGGTCCATCTGCTCGATCATGGCGCGGGCGCGCCGATAGCGCTCGGGCTGACCCTGCGGGAGCAGGCCCAGGTGCGAAATCTTTGCCGCCACAAAGAGCATGGCACTGGCGTTTTTGCAGGCCGCCACACAGGCGCCGCAGCCGATGCACTGGGCGGCGTCCATGGCGCGTTCGGCGACATCCTTGGGAACGGGGATGGTATTGGCGTCGGGGGCGCTGCCGGTGCGCACGCTGATGAAGCCGCCCGCCCACATGATGCGGTCGAGGGCGCTGCGGTCCACGATGAGGTCTTTGATCACCGGAAAGGCCCGCGCGCGGAAGGGTTCGATGACGATCGTGTCCCCGTCCTTGAAACTGCGCATGTAGGTCTGGCAGGTGGTGACGCCGCGGTGCGGTCCATGCGGCTTGCCGTTGATGACCAGCGAGCAGGTTCCGCAGATGCCCTCGCGACAGTCGTGGTCAAAGGCGATGGGTTCCTCCCCGCGCCGGATGAGGTCCTCGTTGACCACGTCCAGCATTTCAAGGAAGGACATGTTGGGATTGAGCTCCGGCGTGACGTACGTGACGAAACGGCCGGGGCTCTGGGCGTCTTTCTGTCGCCAGACTTTCAGCGTAACTTTCATGGCACCGGTTTCCGAACAGGATCCTGGGGGTGGGCCGGAAGATTCACTTGTAACTGCGGGTGGTCATCCGGACCTCCTCGTACACGAGCGGCTCCCGGTTGAGCACGGGCGCCCGGTCCGGCCCCGCGTATTCCCAGGCGGCCACATAGGCAAAGTGTTCATCGTCGCGTTTGGCTTCCCCATCGGGCAGCTGGTGTTCCTCCCGGAAATGACCGCCGCAGCTTTCCTCGCGGTGGAGGGCGTCCAGGCACATGAGCTCGGCCAGCTCGAGGAAGTCGGCCACGCGATTCGCCTTTTCCAGGGCCTGGTTCAAGGTGGTGGCCTCGCCCGGTACGTTGACGTTGTGCCAGAACTCCTCGCGCAATTCGGGGATGCGCCGCAGGGCCAGTTCCAGGCCGGCCCGGTTGCGGGACATGCCGCAGTAGTCCCACATCAGCTGGCCCAGCTCGCGGTGAAACTCGGTGGGCGTCCGTTTGCCGCGGCACTGCAGCAGCCGGCGCAGGCGGGTGGTGACCTCGGCCTCGGCTTCGGCGAAGGCGGGATGATCCGTGGACGGCCGCTGCGCCGGGTTCACCGTGGCCAGGTAGTTGGCGATGGTGGCGGGCAGGATGAAAAACCCGTCGGCCAGCCCCTGCATGAGCGCGCTGGCCCCGAGCCGGTTGGCGCCGTGATCCGAAAAGTTGGCCTCGCCAATCACGAACAGCCCGGGCAGGTTGCTCATGAGATTGTAATCCACCCACAGACCGCCCATGGTGTAATGCACGGCCGGGTAAATGCGCATGGGCACCTGGTAGGCGTCTTCGCCCGTGATTTCACGGTACATGTCGAACAGGTTCCCGTAACGCTCCCGCACTTTGGCGACGCCCAGCCGCTTGATGGCATCGGAAAAGTCCAGGTACACCCCCCGGCCTCCCGGCCCCACGCCGCGCCCCTCGTCACACACTTTCTTGGCGGCGCGACTGGCTATGTCGCGTGGACAAAGGTTCCCGTAGGCCGGGTACATCCGTTCCAGGTAATAGTCGCGGTCGCTTTCCGGAATCTCGTTCGGCGGCTTGCTGCAGTCCTCGCGCCGTTTGGGCACCCAGAGCCGACCATCGTTGCGCAGGGACTCACTCATCAAGGTGAGTTTGGACTGGTAGGTGCCGCTGACGGGGATGCAGGTGGGGTGGATTTGAGTGAAGCACGGATTGGCGAAGCAGGCCCCGCGCTTGTAGGCGCGCCAGATCGCCGTGGCGTTGGAGTTCAGTGCGTTGGTCGAGAGGTAATAAACGTTGGCATATCCGCCGGTGGCCAGCACGACGGCATCGGCGTTGTGGCGGCTGATCCGGCCCGTTCGGAGGTCCCGCACGATGATGCCCTTGGCGTGCCCGTCCACGACGACCAGGTCCACCATCTCGCAATGGGTGTAGGATTTGACGGCGCCGGCGGCGATCATGCGGCAGAGGGCGGAGTACGCCCCCAATAACAGTTGCTGGCCGGTCTGACCCCGGGCGTAAAAGGTGCGCGATACCTGGGCGCCGCCGAAGGACCGGTTGTCCAGCAACCCCCCGTACTCGCGGGCGAACGGAACGCCCAGCGCCACGCAATGGTCGATGATCTGGACCGACACCTCCGCCAGCCGATACACATTGGCCTCGCGCGCCCGGAAATCGCCCCCCTTGATCGTGTCGTAGAACAGGCGCCACACCGAGTCGCCGTCGTTCTGATAATTCTTGGCCGCGTTGATGCCGCCCTGCGCCGCCACGGAGTGCGCCCGACGCGGCGAGTCATGATAGACGAAGTTGTGCACCTCGTAACCCAGCTCCGCCAGGGCCGCAGCCGCCGAAGCCCCGGCCAGCCCGGCTCCCACGACGATAACCTTGTACTTGCGCTTGTTGGCGGGGCTGATCAAACGCGACTCGTTCCGGTGTCGCGTCCATTTCATCGCCAGCGGACCCGACGGAATGTGAGCGTTGAGCGTGGCCATGGCTGTCTGATTCTATTTGGACGGGGCGGGCACCGACGCGGCCCCGACCCGTTGCACCACCTGCTGGAGGTAATCTCGCCCGTGTCCGCAGAGCACGGCCACCGGGATCGACGCGTATCCCAGAAAAATCACCAGCGCCACCACCCGGGCCGCCCGGTCCAGGCAGGGGCCGTAGGTGGCGTTCTTCCAGCCCAGGGATTGAAACATGGCCCCCAAACCGTGTCCCAGGTGCATGCAGAGGGCTCCCACCCCCAGAATGTAAAAAAGCGACACGTACCAGACACTGAACCCGGCCACCATCATGGCGTACACATC
>JAOADM010000123.1:3961-10862 GCA_026417315.1 Limisphaera sp. | reverse complement strand
GGACCACACCGTCCAGGCGCCCAGGAGAAACTGCATCCCCACCAGCGCCAACCAGACACCCGCCAGGCGACGCACTGCATGGTCCCGCGGCAGGCAACGACGCGTACGAATCCACGCCCAGCCGATCGCCCCCAACACCCCCAGTGCCAGAAGACGATGCGCCATGTGCACGTAGATATGCGTGGCCGTGATGTCGTTGAGGGCGCGGGTTTCCAACCGCTGCTGGTTGTAGCGCGCGATCGACTCGGGATCCGTGGCCGGCCAGAGCCGACCATACGCCAGAGGGAAGTCGGGCACGGCCAGCCCTGCATGTTCATGGCGCATCGTGGCCCCGAGAACGAGCTGCCCCAGAACCAGGGCCGTGGCCAGGGCATAAACGCCGCGCAAGGACCTCACCTCGGGATCCGCCGCAGATGCGGTTTCTCGCCTCCGCCACCAGGGGGACAACATCAGGGCAATCACGCCCATGAACGCCAGGAAACACTGGGCGAGCGTGGCGTGCACAATCCCCAACTCATCCTTGTAGAGAGTCACCCGCAGGCCGCCCAGGATGCCTTGCAAAATGACCATCGCCACGGCGATCCAGCCCAGCCTGCGCAAGACGGGCGATTGCGGGGCACAGCGCGGCCAGAAAGCCGAGGCGCCCAGCGCAGCAAGAGCGGTCGCACCCAACACCACTGCGTCCTGCCACCGCGCCGGCCAAATCAGGGACACGGTCAGCGCCCCGCCAAGCAGGGCCCATCCGGCTCGCCGCAGCCAGGGCCGGGCGGGAGCTCCCTGCATCCAAATGGCCAGAACCAGGGTCAACAGCCCGACCGCGGCCCCCAGCAAACGGTGGGTGTGCTCATAAAAAATCCCCCCGATCCATTGAGAGATCGGGAAGAAAAACATGTTGTAGCCGTAGGTGTTGGGCCAATCGGGCACCGCCATACCGGCGCCGTGACTCGTGACCAGCCCGCCGGCACCGATCAGCACCAACACGGCCAGCACGGTCAGCCCCGCAAACCGGTACAGCGCAAGGGAAGAGGAATCCGAACTCACCACGTACCCCACACACCCGAAGGGACCGCCGCGGCCCCACCGCATCGTCCGCGGCAGCCCCGAAAGTTTGTCTTGTCACTTGAGCTCGAACACGAAGTCAACCTCGACCACCCCGTCGGTGACCTCGATGTCCTTCTTGAGCGTGCCCGCCTTTCGATGCGAAGCCTCCAGCGTGTATTTCCCCGGAGGGACATCCTTGATGACGAACGTGCCATCCGCGCCCGTCAGGGCGAACCACGGATGATCCGACACGCACACGTAAGCGAACATCCACGGGTGAACGTCACACTTGAAACGAAGGAATTTCTCCGGAGCGTCAAAGGTAAACTTGAGATCGGGGCTCCCGGCCAGTTGGGCCTCGTTGCGCTCTTTGTTCCCCGGGACAGTCGGCGTGGCGTGAACATTGTGCAGCAACGGGTCCGAATTCTTCACCAGCAGCGTCTGCTTGGTCTGGATGGCCAACACGTAAGGAATGTACTGGCAACCTTTCTGATCCAGCACGGCCGGCGGTGCCGACGCGCCCGTACTTTTGCCCGTGATGCCGTCGAGTGTCACAAACACGTCCGCGAGTTCACCCCCGGGGCCCACGCGGAACATTGGAATGTGCACGGTTTCCTTGACGAGCTTGCTACAGTTCGGATCGGCGGAGAGATCTTTAACCACCGGATTGGGCGGAGGTGTGCCCTTCAAGGTGACCTTACCCCGGATTTCCCCGGCGACAGCCGGAATGGCCAATCCCAGCGCCGTCGCCACCACAAGACCCAGATTTTGCGTTTTCATATGCAGATTTTGCCCTGTTGGACCGCTAATGTAGCCACCGCGGTCTGTGGGTCAAGCGATACACGCCGGGTCCGGCCCAGAAGCCGTACGGCTCCGCGGCCCCGACTCCTGCCGCGCCCGCCGCAAGCATCGGGCGTCCAAGCCGTTGGCCCGCCACGTGCGCATTTGCGCAATTCAGCTCCCGTGGACCGCCCCGGGAGCGTCCGGAGCCCTCAGACCCGCAGATTCGTCCGGCGCCGGGCCTCTTCCCGGCGGTCTCAGGCTTTTCTCTTGTCTGCGCAGGCCGCGGAGCGGGTTTCCTTCACACGGACGGGGCCCTTTGACGGTTCGCCACTCCGAAACCGCTCTTTGCCTCGACGTGCGCGCCAGATTCCCCGCAAGCCTTCAACCCGCCCCCCTCTGTATGCTTCTTCGGATGATCAAAAAAGCGGGCCTCGCCGGTTCCCCTGCCCTCCTCGAACTCCCCGGCACCCTGAGAAGCCAAGACCCACGGAACCTCATTGAACGGAGCGAGAGTCCAGGGAGCAGGTCCCTTGTACGCGCGTTTCGGGAATCGATCCCAAAGGCCTGCTCCTCCGGGGATGCATCTGCGCCGAACACGCCCGCAGCTGCGCAGGAGGCGCCTGAGCCGAGCATGACGGCAAGTCTGTCGCGACCCGATCTCGAGCGGAAGCGGGTTGAATGCCGCACCTTCCCGCGGCATGGCTTTCCACAAACTTCTCCGGCAGATCTTCGGCTCAAAGGGAATTGACCCTTTCCCGGCTCAATGCCTGAATGGGGCCATGGCAAACGTTCCGGGTGAGTTGCGATACACCAAAACGCATGAATGGGTGCGACTGGACGGCGGGGTGGCCACGGTGGGCATCACGGATCATGCGCAGCGGGAGCTGACCGATATTGTGTTTGTGGAGCTGCCGGCGGTGGGCCGGGAGTTGCGGGCCGGCGAGGCCTGTGGCGTGGTGGAGTCGGTCAAAACCGCCAGTGACCTTTACAGTCCGCTCACCGGCCGAGTCGTGGAGGTGAACAGTGCCCTCCCGGATCATCCGGGCTGGATCAATTCGGATCCCTACGGGCAGGGCTGGTTGTTCAAGCTGGCTCCCAGTCAGCTGCAAGAGTGGGATGGTTTGCTCAGCCCCGAGGAGTACCGGGCGCAAATCGAAGGAGTGTGAGGCCCGCCACCGGCTCGACCGGGCGGGGATTTGCCGCCGGCGCCGAGCCTGCTACTTTCCCCCTGTGCAACCGAAACGGGTTCGACTCTTTATCAAGCCCTGGTGCCCGTGGTGTCACCGTGCCGAAGAATGGCTGCGCGATCGCGGCATTTCGTACGAGCGGCTGGACGTGAGCCGCGACGCGCGGGCATGGGATGAAATGGTCCGGCTGTCCGGGCAAACGCTGGCCCCGGTGATCGACGTGGACGGCGCCGTGCTGGCCGACTTTGGTTCGGAAGAACTGGCCCGGTTCTGGGAAGGGTTGGAAGCCCGAAGTTGCGAGGCCCGACCGGGCTCCTCGCGTTGATGGTTGCCGCCCGCCATGGCTGTCAAAATCCATCCTCCTCCGGCAGGTTGCGGCAGTGGCCCGAATCCGGCCGGACCGCGCCTGCCCGTCTGGCTGCGTCGCCCCCTGCCCACCAGCCCCACCTTCGCACGGACGCAGGCGCTGCTACGCGAGCTGAATCTGCACACGGTCTGCGAAAGCGCCCGGTGCCCCAATCATTGGGAGTGCTGGAGCCGCGGCACGGCCACGTTCATGATCGGCGGCGACCGCTGCACACGGGCCTGCCGGTTCTGCGCCGTGACCACCGCCAAACCCCAGCCCCTGGATCCCGAAGAGCCGCTGCGGGTCGCCGAGGCGACCCGCCGCCTGGGACTGCGGCATGTCGTGATCACCGCGGTGGCCCGGGACGACCTGGCCGATGGCGGCGCCGAGCATTTCCGTCGAACCATCGAGGCGGTGCGCCGGCTCAATCCCGGGATCGTCATCGAAGTGTTGACGCCGGATTTCAACGACCGCGACGAATCCATCGCCACCGTCCTTGAAGCACGCCCCCACATCTTCAATCACAATCTGGAAACGGTGCGGCGGCTGACCCCGCAGGTGCGGCACCGGGCCACCTACGACCGCTCGCTCAGCGTCCTTGCCAAGGCACTCCGTCTGGGCGAGGGTCGCGTCATCACCAAGTCGGGGCTCATGCTGGGGCTGGGGGAAACCCCGGACGAAGTGTTGCAAAGCCTGCGTGATTTGCGTGCGGTGGGTTGTGAGATCGTGACCCTGGGTCAGTACCTGCGGCCCACGTGGGAGCACCTGCCGGTGGTCGAGTACGTGACCCCGGAGCAGTTTGCCTGGTATGCCGAGCAGGCGCGTCGCCTCGGTTTCCGGCACGTCGCGAGCGCGCCGTTGGTGCGCAGTTCGTATCATGCGGACGACTTTCAGCTCCCAGAGTCGCTCCTGTCGCCCGGCGCGGAACCCTCACGACCCCCGGGGGAAAGTTCTGACCCGACCGCCTTGTGTTGAGGACCCGTTGCGTCCGGCGCGCAAGTCGAGTGCTCAACCCTGTCCACCGACCTCCGCCGGTGTCGGCCACGCTCCCCACGCCCGGCCCCGCAACCCATCGCGCAGAAGATACCAGAGGAACAGGGAGTTGTACTTGATGTAACGCGGGCCCAGGCGACGGGGTTCGGTGACCATCCGATACAGCCAGGTCAAACCCGCCCGCTGCATCCACATCGGTGCATCAGGTTTGATTCCGGCGTTGGCCTCGAAGGCAAAGCCCACCACCAACACCACGCCGCGGCGGAGTCGCAATTTGTAGCGGGCGCTCCAACGCTGCTGTTTGGGCGCTCCAAAGCACACCCACACAAAGTCGGGCCCCACCCGGTTGAGTTCCTCCAGCACCCGCGATTCTTCCTCCGGATCCAGGCGCCCCTGCGCATCGCAGCGGCCATGATAACCGCCCACGAATCGCAGGCCCGGATTGACCGCGGAGAACCGCGCTCGCAGTCGCTCGGCGCATTCGGCGCTCCCCCCCAACAGGTAATGCGTGCTGCCCGCCGGGGCGTGTTCCAGGAAGTACCGCATGAAGGCCGGCCCGTACACCCGGTCGCGCAGCCCTGCTCCGGCAAAGTTCATGCACCACGTCAAGGGCGTGCTGTCAGAGACCAGATAATCGAAGGTGTCCATGACACGGCGGAAGTCCGGATCGTGCCGCATCATGGTGACGATCTGCGTGTTCGAAAATGCCACCGAGGTGGGGCGCGGCTGTTGCGCCCAGTCCACGCACCGCGCCGTCAGATCGGCGTAGGTGGTGACCAGCAAGGGTGCCCCGAGCACGTGCACGTAGCGACTGGACGGGATCATACCTGCGAGTCGGGGGCCGACCGGCCGTCGGTTGGGCCGGCGGTCTGATCGGTCTCCGGAGCGAGACCCATCGAGTCCGGTTCCCAGGACGCGGACCCGACCGTGCCCGGTACCGCGGGGCCTGCGTCTGAGAGTGAGGTCGCCACCGTACCGGCCCCGGGCGCGGGGTCCACGGCCACGATGGCCGGCCGGACCAGGCGGCCCTGGAACGTAATGCCCGTGGCCAGGGTTTCCCGTACCACCGCCCCTTCTGGAGGCGCTTGTCCATCCGGCGTCTGATGCCGCTCCGGGTTGAACACCTCGCCCGGGGCCACGACAAACGGCACCACCCCCAGCCGTCGTGCCGCGTCCCGGCAATGATTCTGGAATTGGGTCAATTGCTCAATGAGGCGGGGTTGGCCCGAGCGCAGTCCCGCCGTGTACAGGGCGAAAACATGATCGAGGATCCAAACCAAAACCTGGAGCCACTCTCCCTCGGCACGGCGCAGCTTCTCCACTTCGAGCCGCAAGGTGGCTTTTTCGGTATCGTTGGCGCGCTGCAAGAAGGCGGTGAAGTCCCGGACCTCGGCCGCCATGCGCTCGGCGATCTCCCGGGCTTGTCCGGCGGTTTTGGCCGCCTGTTCCTGAATCGCCTGCCAATTGTCGGTGGCCTCGGCAATGCGCCGGGCCACCGTCTCGGCGTGCCGGGCGTGACTCAATCCCTCCGCCAGTGTGGCTGCCTCGATTTGTCGGCACAGCGCGCGGTGCTCGAGCAGGTATGGCAAAACTCCCAGGGCCGCGCCCGCCACCAGGCAAAGCGTGCTACCCCAAATCACCGTGCCCGGCACCGGAGCCTGCGCCTGCAGGATCCAATACACACCGGCCCCCAGCAAAACCGCGTCCCCCAGAAAAAACACCCATCGGGGAAGCCGCCATGGCATGTCTTCTTGCATGGGCGCGAGTCTGCCCCGCCTCCGCACCGGATTCAAGGCCGCCCACTTGCGACTCCGCAGCCGGGCGCGTGCGGATGTGCGCGATGCCACCCCGAGAGGGATCGGCCCTCGCTCCCAAATCAGAGTTGCCGGCAGCGGCACCGGAAAGGAGAAGCCGACTTCCCTTCCCCCGAAGCGGCTCACCCGAGCCGCTCACCGGAGCCAATACCGAGTCTCGTCGGACGCGTCGCCGGCGTGTTTTCCGCTGCGGGCGATCAGCGTCGGATCCGTCCCCGTCCCAGCGAGATGTACCGGGGCATCGCCTCGAGTTCCAACCGCAGCCGGTTTTGATCCGGCTCCAGTCGGCGCGTTTGCCCGGTGCCCTCCACCAGCCGCCAGCCGTCCGGCGGCTGCGGCCCCTCCACGACCAAAGTCACTGCCCGCGGAGGCTCCAGTGTCCAGGCGGCGAGTTTGGTCTCGCCGGTCTGATTGGTCAGGACCAAGACCCAGTCCTGGGAACGTTCCATGGGCAGTCGCTCGGCAATGGCGTAGCCGGCCAGTTCGCGTGTCAAGGTTTGGACCGCGTGGTAGGCGGGCTTGGGAGTCAGATCCGGATAAACCGTGCCGAAATTGTGTTCCCGCTCATGCGGGTCCGGCCCGTCGTTCTTCCAGTCGTACCAGATGCTGAGGAACACGTCATTCGTCAGGTTGGTCAACCACTGGCGTGGCAGATATCGCCCCTGCTTTTGCATGTCCATACCCATCCAGATATCCGAGTAACCCCACTCGCCTGACAGGATGGGCAGGTATTTACG
>JAOADM010000123.1:0-3951 GCA_026417315.1 Limisphaera sp. | reverse complement strand
GGCCTGGGCCGCGCGCGTGGATGCCGCGTGGCTGGCCGGGCGCCTCGGCTGGGACAGCGCGGCGCTCGGACGGCGCGTGTCGCTCGATTTGCTCTCGCAACCGCCGATACTCGGGTTCGGCCGTTTCCGGCGGACGGCGATGCCGGTAGGGATGGACACTCACGCCGTCCAATTGGGCCAGGAGACCGGAAGCCAAAAAACGTTCCATGAACGGCGGATCGAACCCCGAAATGGCGGGCGCCACCACCGTGGCCCGCGGGTCGGCCTGCCGCATCGCCTGCAGCGTGGCGCGGGCCAGTCGAATGTAGTCGTCCACATTCGGGTGCGGTCGCCAGAAGAAAATGTTCGGCTCGTTCCAGATCTCCCACACGACGCCCCGGCCCGCGTAACGCGCCGCCGCGGCAGCCGCCCAACGTGCAAATGCTTCGACGCTTTCCGGCTTGCGAGGGGAGGCCACATTCGTCTCGGGTCGACCCGTGATGGGGTTGGTGGTCTGGACCGCGTCCTCGTACAACCGGTGCGAGTAATCCAGGATGTACAGCGCCCGCAGGCCGCGCCGTTCCAGGTTGGCCGTCAGCGCGTCGTAGCCCGACCAGTCGTACTCGCCCCGGCGCCGCTCGATGGCTTCCCAGGTGAAATCCATGCGCACGAACTTGAACCCGGCTGCCGCCAAACGGTCCAGGTCTGCTTCGTGACCCGTGACGAAGTGAATATTGACGCCCACGCCTTCCGGCAATCGCAGCGGGGGCAGTTGCGCGGCGGCCGGCAGGGCCATCAGGCCGAGGCAGGTGAGGACACGTTGCCAGTGCATGGCCCCTACACAACTCGCGGCGGGCTGCGCCGTCAAGGCGCCGGCGCCACCCGGGAAGCTGTCCCAGAGGTCTCCGCGCCGCGGGGTTCTGCCCCGGGTGAGCTGCGCCATGCGTCCCAGGCCACGCGAATCGTGAGGGCCACCACCACCGCCAAAAAGATCGGCCGAATGAACTTCCGCCCACGAGCGGCGGCCATCCGCGCCCCCAACTGTGCACCGGCGGCCTGGGCGCAACCCATGAGCAACCCGATCCGCACATCCAGGGCGCCGGTCACCGCGAAGACGGCCAGGGCCCCGGCGTTGCTGGCAAAGTTCATCATTTTGGTGCGCGCCGTGGCGCGCGTCAGTTCCAAGCCTCCCCACCGAACCAGCACGACCGTCCAGAACGTGCCCGTCCCGGGCCCGAAAAACCCGTCGTAAAAGCCCAGCAAGGGCGCCGCCACTCGGTCCACGCGGGTGCCCGACGATCCGGCCCGCCCCACCGCCGCGCCGAAATCGCGCCGCAGCGCGATCAGAAGGGTTGCGCCGAGTAACAACAACGGAAGCAACCGACGCAGTATGTCGGCGCCCAACACTTGCACCGTTGCTGCTCCCAGGGCTGCTCCGGCAAAGGCCAGCAGGATGCCACGAGCACAGGCCCGCGCCGACACCAGACCTGCCTGCCGGTACTGCCAGGCGGCCATGCCCGAACCGAAAATGGCCTGGAGCTTGTTCGTTCCCAGGGCCACTTGCGGTGGCAGACCGCACGCCAGCAACGCGGGAACCGTGATCAGCCCTCCGCCGCCCGCAATCGCATCCATCCAGCCGGCTGCAGCACCCGCCAGGAGCAACCACGGCCATGCGTCCATGCCCGTCATGCTCGTGAAACCCCCGAGGATTGCAAACCCTGCCATGCGCGGGCCTCGAGGACCTCCACACCCCCGCTCCGCTTCCGCTCCCGGCGCGCGCCCCTGGACGAGGCATTCGATCCGCCCCGGACCTGCTTCGATTGACGGCAGCGGGCCGCAGCGCGAGTTTCGTTTGCGACATCTCGTTCGGAAAGCCGCACGGGACCGCATGGCATCCCGGCTTTTTTTTGCGGAGCGCGCAACTTTTGATTCACAAATTCCCATTGATTTGGAAAAATCCGCACACAGCATCGGCCGGAGCAACCCGGTGGGCAACCCGGCCGGAAGTTCATGCGAAAGGTCGGAGGAGATCTCAAATGCAAGCGCAAAACCACATGACTTCCGCAACCCTGGGGCCTGTCGGAGCTTTCGTGCGGGAGCACTTTCGGCACTTCAACGCCGCGGTGGTCGTCCGCGCCGGCGAGGCATACGTGGAGCTGTTGGCGCAGGGCGGCCGCATGTTCCTGGCGATGGCGGGCGCCATGAGTACGGCCGAGCTGGGACGCTCCCTGGCCGAAATGATCCGGCGCGACAAGGTCCATGCCATCTGTTGCACCGGAGCCAACCTGGAGGAGGATCTTTTCAATCTCATCGGCCAGCGGGATTACGTGCAGGTGCCCGAGTACCGACACCTGACGCCGCGCGAGGAAGAAGCCCTGATGCGCCGCGGCCTGAACCGTGTTACGGACGTCTGCATCCCGGAGCATGTGATGATGCAGGTGCACGACCGGCTGCTGCCCCGGTGGCAGGCGGCCGAACGAGCCGGCCAGCGCAAATTCCCGCACGAGTACGTTTATGAGTTGTTGCGGAGCGGCGAGCTGGAGCCGCTCTACCAGGCCGATCCCCGGCACAGTTGGTTGCTGGCTGCCGCCCAGCGAAACCTCCCGTTGTTCGTCCCGGGTTGGGAGGATTCCACGTTGGGAAACCTCTTCGTGGCGCGGGTGGCCGACGGCTCGCTCCAGGGAGTCCAGTGCATTCGCACCGGCTTGGAAGCCATGCTCGAACTGACGCGCTGGTACGAGCAAACCTCGGCGCACCACCCCATCGGCTTTTTCCAGATCGGCGGGGGCATCGCCGGCGACTTTGCGGTCTGCGTGGTGCCGTTGCTGCGCCAGGATCTCAAACGAACCCACGTCCCGTTGTGGGCGTACTTCTGTCAAATCAGCGATTCCACCACCAGCTACGGCAGTTACTCCGGCGCCGTCCCGAACGAGAAGATCACCTGGGGCAAGTTGGGGCCGGACACGCCGCGCTTCGTCATCGAATCCGACGCCACCGTGATTGCCCCGTTGATCTTCGCCCGCGTGCTGGGATGGTAAACCGTCCGGACCGGGCGGGCGGCATTCTGCGCACCGGCTCGACCCTGCGAATTCGCAAAAGCGGGAGCTCCGTCAACCAGGGACCCGGAGTTCCAACCCGCGTCGGATTCTGCAATCTCCCACATCCGGGGCACGGTCTCCGAAAACGCACGCCCACCGTGGCTCGCCGCAACGGTCCGTGCGTGCGACCCGGCCGGGATGCGACCCCGGCCACCGGCTCCGCAAGGGGCGGCGGGGCCCGGTGATCTTGTCCAGGACACGGAAACGCGAACCTTCCGGGCCAACGGCGCGGGGCCGGGTCCGGTCGGCGCGGCCACTCCTCACTCCGGGCTTTTCCATCTGCGGGCTTTCGGATTCAGTAAGGGCCGTCATGAGTGGCAAAACCGCACTGTTATTCGCCGGCCAGGGCGCCCAATACGTGGGCATGGGCCGTGACTGGGCCGAAACCGAACCGGAGGCTCGAGTCTGGTTCGATCGCGCGCAGCAGGTGCTCGGCTACGACCTGGCCCGCATCTGCTTCGAGGGCCCGGAGGAGGTCCTGACCCGCACGGAACATGCCCAGCCGGGCATCTTCCTCGTCAGCTGGGTGGCATGGCAGCTGTTGCGTCGCCGCTGCCCGGACTTGCGAGTGGACGCCGTGGCGGGTCTGTCCCTGGGCGAGTTCACAGCGCTCACCGTGGCCGGCGTGTTCGGATTCGAGGACGGCTTGCGGGTGGTCCAAATCCGGGGTCGGTGGATGCAACACGCCTGCGAGACCACCCAGGGCGGCATGGCGGCCATCATCGGATTGGACGAAGAGACCACCCGACAAGTTTGCGAGGAAGCCGGGGTGTCCATGGCCAACCTCAACTGTCCGGGCCAGATCGTGATCTCGGGGGAGCAAACGGCGTTGGAACGGGCCGGGGCACTGGCCCGTGCCCGCGGCGCACGCAAG
>JAOADM010000122.1 GCA_026417315.1 Limisphaera sp. | reverse complement strand
GTGTTGAGCTTGACGCGTTCGAAGCCGGCGCGGACGGCCGCGTGGATGCCTTCGAGGACGGGCGCGAGGTTTCCGCCCGTAATTCGCCGGTAGAGGTGCGGGTCAAGGGCGTCCAGGCTGATGTTGACGGTGCGCAGGCCGGCCTCGCGCAGGGCGGTGGCCAGGGGTGCCAGTTTGACCCCGTTGGTGGAGAGGCCGATGCACTCGACGCCCGGGATGCGGGCCATTTCGCGGACCAGCTCGACCAGGCCGGGTCGGAGCAACGGCTCGCCGCCGGTGAGCCGGAATTTCCGGAAACCGAGGCCGGCCGCGACCCGCACGATGCGGAGCAGGTCGTGATCCGTGAGACCCTCACCGGAAGCGATCCAGCCGGCGTACTGACGGGGCCGGCAATAGACGCAGCGTTCGTTGCATCGGTCGGTGACCGAGATGCGCAGGTAGTCGATGGTTCGGCCAAAGGCGTCCATGGCTCCGACGTGCGCGGCTCCGGGCGCTTGTCCGGTCACTTTGCGACCAAGAAGACCCCGCCGGGTCCGGCGACGTTGGCCGAACGTAAACCCGATTGATGAGGGATACAAGTCCGGTTTGAGACGGCTGGCGGTCGAGTCCAACACTCGGCCCGGCGGAGCGGTAGGAAGGCCCGGCCGCTGCCCCGGACCGGGGACCGCGCCCCTGCACGGTGCCTGCGAGGCGGCAGGGGGGCAGGAGCGGGTGGTAAACAGGCCGCCGGACCGAAGGCTGGGGCGACGAATCATCAGAGAGACGGCCCCGTGCCACGTTTGGATCCGTTTCCTGCGAGGCGGAATTGTTTCGGAGGCTTTTGGCCGGAGAAGAGATTCGGTCTGGTGCCGGAAACGACCCCTCGTGCGCCGGAGGAACGGAGGAAAGGGAGGTTGCCCGCAGGTTGCGTCCGACGCTAGGTTGGAGGGCCATGAGACGGCTCATCGCGTGGTGCTGGCTGCTGGGTTGGCTGGGAGGGCTCGTGACCCTGCCCGGCCAGGGGGCGGACCAGCAGTACGTGGGAATTTACGCAGCGATTCAAGAGGGCGACCGATTGTTGGCCGCCGGTCAGGAACGGGCGGCTCTGGCGAAGTATCTCGAGGCGCAGACGGCTTTGCAACGGCTGCAAAGTGCCTTCCCGGATTGGAATCCCCGTGTGGTCCGGTTTCGCCTGAATTACCTGGCCGAACGGATTGCGGCTGCTTCCGGCCGGACAGGACCGGCTCCGGTGCCGGAAACGGCGAAGCCCACACCGGGTCCGGAGGTGTCCCCGACCACGGTACGGGCGGACCCGGCGCTTTTGCAGGAGCTGGAGGTGCTGCGGCAGCAGGTGGCTCAGCTTCAGTCGGACAAGGCGCTGCTGGAAGCGCGGCTGCGCGAGGCGCTCTCGGTTCAGCCGGCCGCCGCGGATCCTCGGGAACTGGCACGGGCGCAGAATCGGATTCGCGACCTGGAAAAGGAGCTCGAGTTGTTGCGTGTGGCCCTGGATCAGGAACGGCAGCGCAAAATGCCGCCGGATCGATCGGCCGAAGTGGAACAGTTGCGACGGGAACTGGAAGCGACGCGGCGGGAGTTGGAGGAGCAGAAGGAGTTGGCACGGCGCCTGGCGCGCGACAAGGCCTCCGCGGAGGAGCAGCTTACGGCGCACAGCCTGGCGGCCGCGCAGGAACTGCAGCGAACGCGTCAGCGCATCGCCGAATTGGAACAGGAGCTGGCCGAGCTGCGGAAGGGAGCGGCATCGCCGCCGGTCTCCGGAACGGGTTCGGCGGATGCGGCGGCGCTCGAAACGCTGCGTCGGGAGTTGGAGCAGGCACAGCAGCGACTGGCCGAGCAGAGGGAGCGTGCGGACACGCTGGCGCGCGAGAAGGCACAGTTGGCGGCGCGTCTGGAGGCTTCCAGTGCCGCAGCCGTGAATTCGCAGGAACTGGAGTTGCTGCGGCAGGGGTTGGAAGAGGCCCAACGCCGGCTTGCCGAGCAACAGGCGCTGAACCGTCAGTTGGCGGCGGAAAAAGCCACGTTGGAGGCACGAATGCAGCAATGGCAGGCCGATGCCGGAACGCTGGCAGCCCTGCGGGCGGAGAACGCCCTGTTGAAACAGCAGTTGGCCGCCCTCAACGCAACGCCTGCTCCGGACACCAACACGTTGCAGGCGCTGCAGCAGGCGCAGGCCCGGCTGGCAACCCTGCAGTCGGATCTCGAGATCCTGCGGCTGGAGAAGATGGCGTTGGAGCAGCGGCTGCAGGCTGCGCGGAGCAACGAACTGGCGGCGACGCGCGCGCAGGCGGAGACCGTGGCGAATCTTCAGGCCCGTCTGGCGGCCCTGGAGGCTCAGCCGGTTCCCTTCACACCGGAGGAGCTTGCGCTGCTGCGGGTGCCGGCACCCCGACCGCAGGAAGTCGCCGTGGCGGAGGCGGGTTCCGGGCCGGGGCCCGCGCGTTCAGCCCCGGTCTCGGTGGCCAAACCGGAGGGGTCGGCGGAGACCGGAGTCGCGCCGCCCCCGGCCTCGCAAGTGGAAGCGTGGATCGCGCAGGCACGTCGGGCCTTTGCCGAGGGGCAATACGAGCAGGCGGTTCGACTGTACCAATCCGTGCTGGAGACGGATCCCCGACGAGGTTCGGTGCTGGCGGATCTGGCGCTGGTGAAGCTGGAAATGGGGGATGTGGCGGGGGCCGAGGGCCATGCTCTGGCTGCTGTGGAGGCGGCGCCCGAGCTGGCGTTGGCCCGATTCGCACTGGGGCAGGTTCGGTTCCGGCAGGCGCGGTACGATGAGGCGGTGGAGGCGTTGAGTCGCGCGGCGGCGCTCGATCCGCGAAGTGCCGAGGTTCAGAACTTTCTGGGACTGGCGCTGGCGCACAAGGGGTTGCGACAGGCTGCGGAGACGGCTCTGCGACGGGCGATTCTCTTGCAGCCCGGTTACGCGGTGGCCCATCACAATCTGGCGGTGTTTTATTTGCATCGCACCCCGCCGCTGGTGGAGCTGGCGCGGTGGCATTACCAGAGGGCACGGGCCGGCGGGCATCCGCCGAATCCGGAACTGGAATCGGCCCTGGCAGCCAGGACCGGCGGGCCTTCGAGTTGAAGCAGGGCGGCCGCTGGACCGAAAGGCCGGGCTCAGGGCCTGCGGGGGTGCAGCCCGAGCGGACTCATCCAACCGTTTCGGGACGGAGCCGGGGAACCTGTTCCAAGAGCTGCGAGACGATTTGGTCGGGGGTAATTCCCTCGGCCTGGCCTTCGAAATTCAGGATCAGTCGGTGCCGAAGGGCGGGCGGGGCGACGGCCTGGAGATCTTCGAGACTGGCATTGAGCCGGCCGTGGAGGAGGGCCCGGACTTTCCCCGCCAGCACCAATGCCTGCGCGCCGCGCGGGCTGCTGCCGTAGCGGAGGTATTGTCGGGCCAGCGGCACGGCCGAGGGATGGTCGGGATGAGTGGCCAGGACGAGTCGGGCGGCGTAGTCTTTGACCGGGCGAGGCGCGGGCACCTGGCGCACGAGGCGCATGTGGGCCAGGAGGGTGGAACGGTCCAGAACGGTGCGCACCGGTTCCGGTTCCTCGCCGGTGGTGCGATCCAGTACTTCGACCAACTCCGCTTCGTCGGGATAACCGACCAGGATTTTGAAAAAGAAGCGATCCAGTTGGGCTTCCGGCAACGGGTAGGTGCCTTCCTGGTCGATGGGATTCTGGGTGGCCAACACGAAAAAGGGTTCTTCCAGGCGGCGCCGTTCGCCTGCGGCGGTGACCTGACGCTCCTGCATGGCTTCCAAGAGGGCCGACTGGGTCTTGGGAGTGGCGCGATTGATTTCGTCCGCGAGTATGAGCTGAGCAAAGATGGGACCCGCCTGAAATTCGAACCTGCGCCGGCCGTCGGGGCCTTCAATGACAAGGTTGGTGCCCAGGATGTCCGCGGGCATCAGGTCGGGCGTGAACTGGATCCGCTGGAATCGGAGATCCAGAGCCTGGGCCAGCGTCCGTACCAGCAGCGTTTTCCCCAGGCCGGGCACGCCTTCGAGCAGGACGTGCCCGCCGGCAAACAGCGCAATGAGTGTTTGTTCCACCACGGTTTCCTGGCCGACCAGCATGCGGCCGATTTCGGCTCGCAATGCGGTGACCGCGCGATGAAACGATTCGATCTGCTGTTCCAGTTCTGATGGACTCATGTCTCCCAACCCTCGGCGGTGCTGCCGACAAAGGGCCCGGCCCGGCAGCGGCGCGGCTCGAGCGGCGGCGTGCCAGGCTTACGGCTGCGATTCATCGAAATAAGACCGCACGGTTTGACGATACGCACGGGGAATTCTGTCCAGATTGACGGCTTGCGGATTTGCCGGGGTGGCAGCGGCCGTGACTTCGCCGATGGCCACGTTGGCGGGGGTTTGCAGAGCCTCACCCCGGGTCCGAAGCACGGGCATCGGTGTCCCGGGGAGCCAGGGCCCGACGAGGCGTTCCGGAGCCAGTCCGGCAGGTCGCGGCATGGCCCTCAGCGACTCGTTGTAAAGATCGCCGCCGGGTTGCGTGCCGGCACTGCTGCCCCCGGCGCTGGAGATGGCCGACGAGCATTCCATCCAAGATCGACCCGTGCCCACGCAGGCAGCCGCTTGGGCCACTTTCCGCGATGCCGCCAACAGTCTTTGACTCTGACCCGTTCCGCGGCAGGCCGACGCTGCCTGGCTCAATGCCCGGCTGGCGGACGAACAGTTCCCGGCCTTCAAATCCTTCAGCGCGGACTGCAACCATTGCCGGGCGGCCCGGGACGTGGCCGCGCCGGGCAGGAGCGACTCCAGTTCGGAGGCGAGGCGCTGTTGTTCGGCCGGGTTGAGCCCTGCTTGCTCCAGGGCGCCGGCCAGCTCGTCCAACCGTTGCGCCAGGGCTGTCAGAGCCGCGGCGTCGGCTGCATCGAGACCCGACATCGCCAAACCCGAGGCGGTTGGACGGTCGGTTTCTGAACCGAGCCGAGCTCCCTCCGAGGTCGAGCGGGCAGGGTCCGAGCGTTGGGGAAGCTCGCCGGCGGTGGGGGACAATCGCGAGTCCTGGGCAGCGAGGGCTTGGGACTTGGCCACGGTCGCCCGCTCACCGGCTGGTTGCGAGGAGAGCGCGGGTACGGACGCCGCCCGGGTGGAGTCGGCGGATGCGTTTGAATTGCCGGCGGTTCGGGTTGCCTGTTGTTCTGTGCCCCGGGAGTCTGCCGTGGTGCGGGCCTGGGATTCGAGTCGGCGTGCCAATTCCGCCAAAGCCTGCAGTGCCTGTTCTGGTGGCAAGGTGAGTTCCGAGAGCTGGCGCCCGATGGCTTCGATTTCCCGCAAAGCTGTCTGAAGGTCAGGGGTCAGATCCGGGGCCCGGAGTTCCTGGCGGGCAAAGGCCACCAATTCGCGACCCGCCTCGCGCTGGGCTTGGGCCTGGCGCTGTCGTTCGCGCCAGGCATGGGTTCGGTATTCCGGGACCCAGAGCAGCGCGAAGCCAACCACGAGCAAGGCGCCGGCCCACGAAGCCTGGCGGGGGAGCTGCAGGCGAACCAAGCGTTGCCAGGGGGTTTGTCGCAGCGCTTGCGCAGCCCGACCGATCACCAACGGAGCCCACGGATGCTGCGCCTTGTGCAGGGCCAACTCCCATGCGGTCACCAGCCGTTCTTTCAATGCGAGCTGCGCATCCATCCAGTGGACGGTTTGAGCCAGGGTACGTCGCCCCAACCACTGCAGGAGAGCCCCGGTCACGGTGAGCGTGGGCACGGCCCAAAGGGCCATCCGGGGCCATACATCGGGCACAGGCAGGAGCTTATAGACCGCCAGCACGCCCACCCAAATCGCGGCCCCCAACGCCAGCCCTTGCCAGAGGCCCTGCCAGAGCTGGACAGCTCGCAAGCGGCGCCTGGTCTGCCGTGCAGCCTGCTCGAGGTATTGGAAATCCGCGTTCACAAAGCCCGGCTTTCCCGCCCCAACCATGCCTCAAAGTCCAACCGATGGCCAGTGGGAAAGGCGTCCGGTTCGGCCGCAGGGATGGACCGGGACAGGGCCAGAAGGTGGGCCGGGGGTTTCAGGGCTGGCAGTGCCGTTGTGCAGAGGGAATCTGATTTGTCGCCACCAGGCCGCTGGAGGGCCTGTTTCGTCGGGAAGCGGCCGAGCCAGGCCAACGAGCTGGGCAAGTGTTCCTGGCAAGGTTCAATCTGCGCGGCTCGCGGCCAAGCCGCAACCAACTCCCTGGTCGGCGGCCGGAGCTCCCAAGGCGGGCCGGTCGATCCGGGACATCGCCATGCGGCCTGTAGACCACGACCCGGTCTGCCGATCCCCATCTTCGCTCAAACAGGTGGCACGAAACGGATGAGATGCCGTCGACCGAAGTCGGCAGATCTCAATCAAGTTGTCTCGGTTATAAGTCTTCGCGCCACCTTGGGATCTACTGCCTCATCGTGTTGGCCGGCCTCCGGAGCGAGAATTTGGAATGAGAATCTGGGGCCGCCGACTTACGGCGGCGGCTACCGACCGCCAATCCCGCACTATCAAACCCCGCGGCCACCGACGGAAGTCGGCGGAAGGTCCTCCCGCGGAGGCTCGGCGGCACGATCGCGGCGGTTAGGTCCATGCGTGAAGGGCCCCCACGTGGCCGCGGGCGCAGCCGATTGGCCGCATTGGGACTTGCCGCGACCCTGCATGGCTTTGGAAGCTGGACGTGCGCGATCGGCTTATGCGTGGAGTGGGCCGCTGGATTTGGTTGGGGTGGCTGGCCTCGGGGGTTGCCGGGGACGCAGACGGGCAACCGGCGATTCCTGAGCCACCGCCGCCCGTGCGGGAGTTTCGGGGCGCCTGGATCGCCACGGTGGGCAATCTGCACTGGCCCTCCCGAGCCGGTCTCCCGGCAGCGGAACAGCAGGCGGAGTTGCGGCGGTTGCTCGATGCGGCTGCGGAATTGGGTCTGAACGCGGTCATTCTTCAGGTGCGTCCCGCCGGCGATGCGTTGTATGCCTCGAAGACCGAACCGTGGTCGCCCTATCTGACGGGACGCATGGGGCAGGCGCCCGAGCCGTTCTACGATCCACTGGCGTTTGCCGTGCGGGAGGCGCACCTGCGCGGACTGGAGCTGCACGCGTGGTTCAACCCGTTTCGGGCCCTCGTCCGGTCGGCCAAGACGGGGCCCGTGGCCGCGCAGCACATTACTCGAACCCGACCCGAGTGGGTCCGGTCGTATGGTTCGTATCTCTGGCTGGACCCGGGCGAGCCGGCGGTGCAGGACTACGTGATCCAGGTGGTGCTGGACGTGGTGCGCCGCTACGACGTGGATGGCGTGCACTTCGACGACTATTTCTATCCCTATCCCGAAAAAGGGCCCGAGGGGCGGACGCTTCCCTTCCCCGACGAGTCGACCTGGCAGCGGTACGGCAGGGAGAGCGGGTTGGACCGCGACAGTTGGCGTCGGCGCAACGTGGACCGCTTCATCCAGCGAATGCACCAGGCGCTGAAACAGACGCGGCCCACGGTGAAATTCGGCATCAGTCCCTTCGGCATCTGGCGGCCGGATCATCCCCCGGGCATTCGGGGCCTCGACGCATTCGCGGTTTTGCATGCAGATGCGCGCAAGTGGTTACGGGAGGGCTGGCTCGATTACTGCGCTCCGCAACTGTACTGGCCCAGCACCGCCAAGGCACAGAGTTTTCCGGCACTGCTGGATTGGTGGAACAGTCAGAACATCCAGCGTCGTCATGTGTGGCCTGGGCTCAACACTGCGATGGCCGGGCAGTGGGGTCAGGAGGAGTTGATGCGTCAAATCCGGTCCACGCAACAACAACGGGTAAGTGCCGGGCACATCCATTGGCATCTGCCGGCGTTGCTCGGGCAGACGAACCTGGTGCGCGCGTTGCGCACGGGGCCCTATGCCCAGGCAGCCCTAGTTCCCGTTTGTTCATGGATGCCGGGGCCGGTGCCCGCGCGACCCCGCCTGGAGGTGGGTACGGAATCGGGGACCGGGCGTGTGCACCTGCACTGGAAGAGCACTTCCAGGGATCCCGTGGCGTTTTGGTACGTGCAGGTGTTGCAGCCGGGGGGATGGACGAGTCGAAGGTTGGGAGGCGAGACGCATTCGTGGGTGGCGGAAGAGGCCCGGGCGGTAGCCGTCCGCGCGGTCGCTCCCAACGGCGCGGTCAGCCCGCCGGCGATCTGGCGCCGGTCTGGGACGGGGGGAACAGGATCACGATCGTGATTCTCTGCTGATGCCCGGCCGGCGCATCACGGCGGGGCACTGGACGCCTCTTTTAACAGCCACTGTTGGATGAGCAACCAGGCTGCCCGATCGCAGGCTTCCTCGGCTTTGGCCCCACCCGCGTTGGTGGCGACCGCGAGTGCGAAGTCGCGCGCAGGTGCCAGCCAGACCACGGCGAAGAAGGTGGTGTTGGAACCGGCGTGCGTCAGGGCGCGCCCACCGGCCCAATCTCGGGACACGACCACCCAGCCGAGCGCATACTCCGCCTCACCCACGGGCGCGTGGAGTTTCTCGAACGAAGCCCGGGTCAGCCCGGCTTCCTTCCCTTGTGCGCCGCGGAGATGGAACCGGAGGTAGCGGGCCAGGTCCGGCAGGGAACAATGAACGGCACCGGCGGGGGCAATGGCCGGGGGATTATCGGCGCGGGGACCGGGTGGGACCGGGCGGAACGTCTGATCCCGGGAGGCGTGGCCCCAGGGCTGGTCCAGTTGTCCGGGAGCCGCGGGTGCGCCGAAGCCGGCGGAACTCATCCGGAGCGGTTCGAACAACTCGGCGCGGATCAGGTCTTCCCACGTCTGACTTGCAGCTCGTTCCAACATGGCACCGGCCAGTGCGTACCCGGCGTTGGAGTAGAGCGCCTTCGAGCCGGGTGGCACCGCCGGAGCTCGGGCCGTCACACGCTCCAGCAGATAGAGTCGTTGCTCGCGCGGTGGTTCCGAACGTTCCCACAAGCTGGCCCACAGCCCGTCGGCATCCAGGCTGGCCGGCACGCCGCCGCGATGGGCCAAGAGCTGTTCGAGGGTCACTTGACGAAAGGCCGGGTCAAAACGTGCCGCACGGTCTGGGAACACGTCTTCCAATGTGGCGTTCCACCGGATTGTTCCCCGTTCCACCAGCCGGGCGGCCAGCGTGGCCGTCATCGACTTCGTGATGGAGCCGATGTGGAATTTATCCTGCGGGGTGACCCGAATGTCGCTTCCCAGACGTCGGACCCCCACGGCGCCCAGCGCGACCACGCGATCGCCTCGGACCACGACAGCAGCCAGGGCGGGCAACTGAAACTGCGCACGCACGCGTTCAAGCAGATCCGCGCAATCGGCCGGGCCCGGTTCCGAAACGGTTGTCAACGAGTCGGCGAATCCCGTGCTGGTCCATCCTCCCAACAACCGGCAGGCCAGCAAACAAGCGAGGCCCATGGAGCGGCCGGGCCCCGGCAGTCCGATCCGCCCACGCAAGGCGAGGTTGTGAGCCTTGAGCGCCATTCCACCGAGACTGATGCAGGATCCGTGGCGGGGCAAGGCCGGTCTTCAGAGAGCGCGCAAACCGGATGAAGCTACCGGGGGCAAACCGGGCACCCGGCATCCGCGGTAATTCTCGTTGCGCGGAACGCACGAGCCCGAACCGTTCCCTGCTCCGGGGACAACCCGTTTCTGTCGCGAGGGTCTCCGACAGTGGCGCCTGACGGCATCGGCTTGCGCAACGGGTCACATCCGAACCCCGCGGTGTGTCGCGCTCGGGGAAGGCACCCGGTCCCTCGGGCCTGGCAAGCCGCTCCGAAGGTCGCAGCTGGGAGGGACTGGGCGCTCGGCCGCTCTGCTCCCGACCCGGCCGAGCCCGCATCCCGGGAATCGAAGGCCCAGTCGCTCCGACGCGGCGTTCGGGCTGTGGGCAGGCTGCCCCTCGGGGCTTCGAGGGCGATTGAGCCTGGTCGGCGCAGTGGTGCCATTGGGCTGCCTGGCCGGGTGGTGAAAAAGCCGGGCTTTCTCCAAGCGCCGCGGGCACGTTGCTGGTTTCAAAGTGCAGTTCCTCAGCCAAAAAACGGCTTCGATGCTGAGTCGGAGACTGTTGGTCCGGCCGCGCTGCAGCGGGACCGGGCTGGCCGAAGCCCGACACTCCATACACTGGCGCCAAGCCGCTCACTCCTGCTTTTGACGCCTCCATGCTGCAAAATGGAGTTCGGGGGTACGAACGGGTGCTGGCTGGCGCGCGAGCGTCCGCATGTGTTCCTCTCGAGCGGACGGCTCGTGGCGAATCCGCGGGGGACTGCCATGGTGAAGGACGTGAGGTTGGGAATTCTCCGACTCCGGACTCCGAACGCGCGGTGCGTCCGCCGGAATGCCGCTTGGGGCCAGAGTTCGGGGTGCGCCCGTTGGGCAGAGGCCGGGTAGGGCATTTCTCAGGCCGTTTTTCCGGGCTCGACCTGGGTTCCTGGCCGCGGATACTTGTGGGATGCAGCAGATGAAGCAACACGGGCCTGCCTCGCCAGTAGGGGACAGGCTGCCAGGGCAACGGCCTTGGTGGAGGTCCCGGGACACCGGGCCGATGCACAGGGAAAGCCGGCTGTGCAAAGAAACAAGCCCGGAGCGGGGCGAAACTGAACGCGTGCCCTTTTACAACGCAGTATGAATCCCTGGATTGCGCTTTGGATAGCGATTGTGTCGGAAGTCGCCGGCACGCTGGCCCTCAAGGCGTCCGAGGGGCTCACGCGCCTGGGCCCGACGCTGATCGTGGTGTCGGGCTACGGAGCGGCCTTTTACTTCCTTTCGCTGGCTTTGAAGGCCATTCCCGTCGGCGTGGTTTATGCGATCTGGTCAGGGGCGGGCCTGGCCCTGATTACGGTCGCAGCGTGGTTTTTGTTCGACCAGGCCCTGGATGTGGCGGCTCTGGGCGGGCTGTGTTTGATCTTGGCGGGCATCGTGGTTCTGCAATTCTTTTCCAAGTCT
>JAOADM010000121.1 GCA_026417315.1 Limisphaera sp. | reverse complement strand
CTCCTCGTCGGGTTGCAGGACCAGGATTCCCAACAGGTCCGGGGGGGGTTGAGGCTGGACGCGGAGTTCGCGGACGCGCAGGGAAACGGCGCGGCGGATGCGCTTGTGGCTTTCCTCCAGGACGGAGGCGCGCTGGTGGAGCAGCCGGCTCCAGTCGGGGCGGAGCTCGGCCCAGGCCTCCAGGGCGCGTTGGATGAGCTGGCGTTTTTCGGCGGGCGACAGGTTGGCGGAGGGCTGGGCATCCAGGAGTGAATCGGCCTGGTCTTGCGGCAGCTGGTGGCGGCCGGTGGGGGAGTCGCGGAAGCCGACCACGAGCACCTCTTCTGCCAGGAGGGGAGGGGGCTCCGGTTGTTCGAGCAGGTGGCGGAGGCGGAGAAGGTAGAGAGTGGTGAGGGTGGAGACGGCGCGGGTGCGGATGGCGCCGCAACGACAGGCCGCGGGGTTGGGGGCCCCGGTCAGGGCTTGTTCGAAGAGGAACCGGGCCAGGGTGGCGACGAAGGGGTGATTGCGGCCGAGGTACTCGGCGCCCTCGGGGGTGGGCGAGAGGAAACTGACGCGCCAGAGGGCGGACCGGGTTCGGGCAGGGGAGATGCGTTGGTGGAGGGCGTACTGGATGGGCTCGGGCACGGTGGCGAGGGCGTCGGGCGAAAGGTCCACCAGGAAAACGCCGGGTTGCTTGCGGTCGGGGCGAATGGACAGACCGAGGCGTTGGCCGGCTTCCAGGACGAAGGTTTGAACGGTTTTCGGGTCCCCCAGGATGGCGTCAGTGGTTTTAAGCTCTCGGGCGACCTCGTCCGGTTTCAAGGCCCGTTGAGCGAACCGCGTGCGGTTGATGCGCTCGCGCTCGACGTCGCGGTCCCAGCGGCGGTGCAATTCCTCCAGTTGGGGCAGGCGGAGGTCGAGGGTCAGTTGGGTGTGGGACTCGGAGCGGCCGCGGAAGAAGAGTGCTTCCAGGAGGGCCTGCAGAACGGTGTCGCTCTCTTCGGGCACGGGCACGTGGGTGCCGAGGGTGCGGTGAATCGTGCGGGCCTTGTCCAGGAGCACTTCGATGACGATGCCGTCCACGGGGTTGTTGCGGCCGAAGAAGCGGATGGCTTTGACGCGCGGGGCCCGCTGACCGTAGCGATCCACGCGGCCTTCGCGCTGCTCGAGCCGGTTGGGGTTCCAGGGGAGGTCGTAATGCACCACGGCGGTGAAGTGTTGCTGGAGGTTCACGCCCTCGGAGAGGCAGTCGGTGGCCACCAGGACCCGCGGGCGTTCCGGGTCGATGTCTTCGACCTGGGCCTCCCGTTCTTCCGGGGTCATGCGTCCTGTCACGCAAAGCACCTGAACGTTTTCGGGCAGGTCCAGGCGCAGATGCTCTGCAAGGTACTCCGCAGTGGGCACGTAACGGCACCACAGGATGGGGTGATAACCTTCCCGGAGCAGGCGGCGGGTCAGCTCAATGGCGCGCCGCAACTTGGCATCGGCAGCGGGGCCGCGGAGTTGTTCCGCCAGGGCGCGAAGCCGCCTAAGGCGGGAAAGGTCGGAGGGCGCCAAGACTTCGACGGATTGCTGGACCAGGGGTGCGGGGGCTTCGTCGTCGGGGAAACTCTCTGCGGATTCGAACACGGACGCACGAGGGGTGAAGTCGTCCTCGGAATCTTCAGGGGCGGCGGCGGCGCGGTTGGCGATGGCCATGACGGCAGCGGCGGGGCTGGACATGACGCAGCGCAACAGGGCCAGGGCGGCCCAATACCGGACACGGCGCTTGCGTTGCTCCAGGGACTGCCCGGCCTGCACGATCTCGCAACAAAAGGCCCACGTCTGATCGAACAGTTCGCGATGGGACTCGCTTAGCTCGTAAGTCTCGTCCGCGGCTTCGCGAGCGGGGAAACAGGGTTCTTCCTCCCAATCCCGCAGAATGTCGGCCCGTGTGCGCTGGACGAAGTGCCGGGCCAATTCGATGCGCTGGGCATCGGAGAGGTCCTGGATGTTCCAGCTGCCGAACTGCGGGTTCAGCAGGCTCAGGAGAGAGCGGAAAGCGGTTTCGACCCCGGAGTGGGGCGTGGCTGTCAGCAGGACGAGGTGACGCCCCGGGTGGCGGGCCAGCTCCTGGAGCAGGGCGTGTCGGTCCTGTTGGACCTGACGGGTGGACTCGGCCGCGGCGTGGGCCTCGTCCACGATCACCATTTCGGGGCAGAATTGGAGGAAGGCGTGGCGATTGCGATCGGTCTTGACGAAGTCGATGCTGGCCACCTGAACCGGGAAATGCTGGTAAAGGCTGGCCCCCCGGGGCGTCTGCCGCTCGAGTGCGGCGATGGTGCTCGATCGGATGACGACCGGTTCCAGGTTGAATTTCAGGGAAATCTCGCGGGCCCATTGTTCGCACAAATGGGGCGGACACAGCACGCAGAAACGGGTGATTTCGCCGCGGTCGAGCAACTCGCGAGCGATGAGGAGCGCCTCAATCGTTTTGCCCACCCCCACATCATCTGCGATGAACAGACGCACCGGGTCCAGACGCAACGCCATGAGCAGGGGCACAAACTGATAGGTCCGCGGCCGAATGGAAATGCGCCCCAGGGAGCGGAACGGGGTGGCGCCTTCGCGAAGTGTGAGCCGAGCGGCCTGCCAGAGCAGCCGGGCGCTGGCCGCGTCCTGGACCGGCTCCGGTGCAGGTGGTGGGAACTCCGCCGAGGTGAGTCGTTCATCGGGCAGGTCGTAGCCGATCAGCTCGGCCAGCTGCTTGTGAACCTGCACCACCTCATCAAGGGTGCCCGTCAATGGACGCAACGTCCAAACCTTGGGGTTGTCCGAGGGCAACAAGACCCACTCGCGGTTGCGACAACGAACGATGCCTCCCGGGTTCATAGCATGATGCGGTAACGGATGAGTACCGGCGCGGCCGTCCGGCGGGCCCGGTTTCCACTGGCTCAGTTCAGCCATGCGCTCCGCACAGTATTTTCCTGCTCCCGAGGAGGCAAGCCGGGGCTGTCCGGTCCCACCAACAGCGGCCCGAGGGGAGCGTGGGCGCAGGTCCTCCGGGTCGGGTGCGGACTCCGTGGGGCAGAAGAGCCGAGGCCCTGCGGGGGCAGATTGGCCGGGAAATCCGTGCCGGCTCTTGCGGGTCTGTGGGTGGATGGTTTGCGGGGGAAATATTCCCGGTTTGGGCCGGCTGCTGCGGTTGGATGCCGTGGCGAGCCGGGGCCGAGGTTGCAGGGTACCTTGTGGTCCGCCGCCTCACGGCGGCGGCTACGGTCGCGGTAGGCGGCGGGCGCCCGCATTTGGCCCTTGTCAGGCCGGCGGTGGGCACTAGAGTGGGGGGCATGGTTGACCAAGGCAGGTTCCCCACCCGCCGCTCGGCGAGCCCGGCACATCGCCGGGGTCGCGGGCATGCGGCGCATCCGACCCCGGGGCCGGGGGCTCCGCGGCGGTGGCGGTCGCTCCGATGGGGCCTGGGCCTTCTGGCGGCGATGGTTGGGTCGGCAGCCGGCCAGATCTCGGTGGAGATCGAACTGGAGCAACAGCAGTTCTTGCCGGGCGAACCCCTGCCCGTTGCGGTGCGGATCACCAATCTTTCCGGGCAACCGCTGCGGTTGGGCGAGGACAACGATTGGTTGGGCATTTCGATCGAGGGTCAGGGCAACCGCGTGGTGCGGCAATTGGGGGAGCTGCCGGTGTATGGGCCGTTCACGCTGGAGTCGTCGCAGCGGGCGACCCGGCGCCTCGACGTGGCGCCGTACTTCGAGTTGACCCGGCAGGGGCGTTACCGGATGCAGGCCACGGTCCGGATCGCCGCCTGGGACCGGGAGTTCGTCAGTCCGCCGGTCGGGTTCGACATCATCACCGGCGCGCGCCTGTGGGAGCGGGAGTTCGGCGTGCCCGCGGCCGAGCCCGGCGCGCCCCCGGTCATGCGGAAGTACATCCTGCAAGAGGCCAACTACCTCAAGCGGAACCTCCGACTTTACCTGCGGATCACCGATCCCTCGGAAACGCAGATCCTCCGCGTGCTGCCCCTGGGGCCGATCGTGTCCTTTGCGAATCCGCAACCCCAACTGGACGGGGACAGCAATCTGCATCTGCTGTTTCAAAACGGGCGGACCACGTGTGCGTACTACGTGATCCGACCGGACGGCGAGATCGCCGTGCGCCAGACCTGGGAGATCCTCCCGGGCAGTCGGCCCCGGTTGAGTTTCGACAACGCCGGCCGCGTCGTGGTGGTCGGGGGTGTGCGACGGTATGCGCCCACGGACCTCCCGCCGTCGCTGTCCGGCAGCCCGCCCCAAAATCCCGGCCCGGCCACCAACTCGCCTCCCGGCTCATGAACTTCCGGTTTGCCAGAGTGTCGAGGGCGGAGTTTTCTCGCCCGGGGCACCCCGCCCACGGGGAGAGCCGACGGCCCCTGCATGCCCGGCGGGGCCACGAGTCCTCGACGTTCCGGTTTTATGCATGATCCGCGCTACACCCAACTGGCCGAGTTGCTCGTCAACTACTCGGTGAGCGTCCGTCGTGGCGATCCCGTCCTGCTGGATGTGACGGATGTCCCGGACGAGATGACCATCACCCTGATGCGCGCCGTGCGCAAAGCCGGCGGCATTCCGATCGTGGAGACGCGACACAGCCGGGTCACGCGCGAGGTGCTGCGCGAGACGGACGCCCGCCACGCGGCGCTGGTGCGGGACCTGGAACTGGCCCGCATCAAGAAAATGCGCGCCTACATCGCCATCCGCGGCACGGACAACATGAACGAGAACAGCGACGTGCCGTCCGATCGGCTGGCCCTGTTCTCGCGCACCACCCGACCGGTGCTCGACTGGCGCGTCAACAAAACCCGGTGGTGCGTGCTGCGCTGGCCCACCCCCAGCATGGCCCAGAGCGCCGGCATGAGCACCGAGGCCTTCGAGGATTTCTATTTCCGCGTCTGCACCATGGACTACCGCAAGATGGCCCGCGCCATGGTCCCGCTCTGGAAACGCATGAAACGGGCCGATCGCGTCCACATCAAGGGGCCCGGCACCGACCTCACCTTCAGCATCAAGGGGATCGGCGCCCAGATGTGCAACGGCCTGCGCAACATCCCGGATGGCGAGGTGTTCTCCTGTCCCGTACGCGACTCGGTCAACGGGGTGATCCAGTTCAACACGCCGACCCTGTACGCGGGGACCAAATTCGAGAACGTCCGCCTGGTGTTCCGCAACGGTCGCATCGTCGAGGCCACCTCCAGCAACACGCAACGTCTGAACGAAATCCTCGATACCGATCCCGGCGCGCGCTACACGGGCGAGTTCTCGCTCGGGTTCAACCCGCACATCCTGCAGCCGATGTGCGACATCCTCTTCGACGAGAAGATTGCCGGGTCGCTGCATCTGACCCCGGGCCAGGCGTACGAGGATTGCGACAACGGCAACCGCAGCGCCGTGCACTGGGACATGGTGCTGATCCAACGGCCGGAATGGGGCGGCGGCGAGGTCTGGTTCGATGGCGAACTGATTCGCAAGGACGGCCGGTTCGTGCCGAAAGACCTGCAAGGGCTCAATCCGGAAAAGCTGGTGTGAGCGGGCGCGTCCGTCCGTCGCCTGTGCATCCGCCCAGGCCCCGGGTGACGCGCCGGTATTCGGGCTCGGCAAAGCAAGGCCCTGCGGACGGGCGTTTTCGGGCTCTGTGTGGCTCCCGCTCGATCCCACCGGCGAGCGCGGGCCGCCCCGGTCGGCAGGGCCCGGGATCCGTCCACATGGTGACACCCGCCTGGGCCGGCGGGGCCGGATCCGCGCAAACGGGCCCGCGCCGGGAGGGGGGGCCGACGTGCCCGGCGCCGGGACGTCTCTTGCGGAGCAGAATGACGCCCGCTGTGTGACTCATTCCGAGAGGAGTCGGACCACCCGTTGCTGGGCCGCGCGTTTGCGCTGCGTTTCGTCCAGGATTTTTTTGCGCAGCCGCAGGTGGTTGGGCGTCGCCTCCACGTACTCGTCCGGCCCGATGTATTCGAGGGCCCGTTCGAGGGTCAGCTTCAGCGGCGGGCTCAACTGGATGCCCTTGCCCTCGCCCTGCGATCGGATGTTGGTCAGGTGTTTCGTTTTGCAGGGGTTCACCGGGATGTCCTGCTCCCGTGAGTTCTCCCCGACGATCATGCCCTTGTACACGCGGTCTCCGGGCTCGATCATGAGCCGACCCCGCTCCTGCAAGGCGTCCAGGGCGTAGGCGGTGGCCACGCCGTCTTCGATGCTCACCAGGGAGCCGTTGCGCCGCGCCGGGATTTCTCCGCGGTCCGGACCGTACTCGTGGAACATGTGACTCATGACGCCCAGACCGCGGGTGATGTTGACCAGATCCGTTTCGAATCCGATGAGCCCGCGCATGGGAATGAGGGCCTCGATGGACACCTGTTCTCCGTGGGGCGTCAAATGCTGAATCTCGGCCTTCCGCCAGGCCAGGTTTTCCAGGACCGCTCCCATGCATTCTTGCGGGATTTCCAGGAAGAGCTTCTCGATGGGCTCCAGCAGATTGCCCTGCGCGTCCTTCTTCCAGAGCACTTCGGGCCGGGAAACCAGCACCTCGTAGCCTTCGCGGCGCATCTGCTCGACGAGGATGGCGATCTGCATTTCGCCGCGGCCGCTGACGCGGAAGACCTTGGGATCGTCCGTGGCCTCCACGCGCAGGGCGACGTTGGTGCGGACTTCGCGCTGCAAGCGCTCCCAAATGTGCCGGGCCGTCACCAGCTTGCCGTCCTGCCCGGCCAGCGGGCCGTCATTGACGGCGAAATCCATCTGAATCGTCGGAGGATCCACCGGGATGTACGGGAGAGCCCCCCGCTCCGGCTTGTCCGCCAGGGTTTCCCCGATTGCCACGTCCTCGAATCCGCACACCCCGACGATGTCGCCGGCGGGGGCCTCCTCGATCTGGACCTGCTTCAGCCCTTCGAAGTGGAACAGCGCGGTCACCTTGCCCTGGGTGACGCGGCCGTCGCCGTGCAGGCAGACCGCCGGCTCGCCGACGCGGATGCGACCGGCCATGATCTTGCCCAGCGCGATCCGGCCCAGGTAGTCGGAATAATCCAGGTTGGCCACCAGGAGCTGGAACCCGTCGCTGGCCCGGGCCCGCGGGGGCGGGATGTGCCGGACGATCGCCTCGAACAGCGGTTCCATCGTCTGGCTCGGATCGTCCAGATGCAGCTTTGCATAACCGCCCTTGGCCGAGCAGAACAGGTAGGGAAAATCCAGCTGCTCGTCGGTGGCGTTCAACGAGAGGAACAGATCGAACACCTGATCCAGCACCGCTTGTGGACGGGCGTTTTCGCGGTCGATCTTGTTGATGACGACGATCGGTTTGGCGCCCGCCTCCAGGGCCTTGCGCAGTACGAACCGCGTTTGGGCCTGCGGTCCCTCGGCCGCATCCACCACCAGCAACACGCCGTCGATCATGTTCATGATGCGTTCCACCTCGCCGCCGAAGTCGGCGTGGCCGGGCGTGTCCACGATGTTGATGCGATAATCCCGGTAGCGGAAGGCGGCGTTCTTGGCGCGGATGGTGATGCCCTTTTCCCGTTCCAGGTCCAGCGAGTCCATGATCCGCTCCTCGGCGGCCTTGGCCTCGTTGGGCCGGAACGTCCCCGACTGTTTCAACAGGCAATCCACCAACGTGGTCTTGCCGTGATCCACGTGGGCGATAATGGCGATGTTGCGTATGTGCTGCATTCGATTCGCGGTCTCCTCCCCGGTTCGCGGCGGGCGCCCGGTCGCCGGGCAGCCCGCCCCAAAACAGGCGGCTCCCGATCCGGCCGGACCGCCTGGCGTGCGGAGGAACGGGTAAGATGCTTCGCTTCTGCGGCGCGTCAAGTGCGGGCTTTTGCATCGGGGCGTGGGCAATCCACCGGCCCAGCGCCCGCGTTGCGCAACGAGGATGCCCCCATAACGGACGGTTGCTCGCGCCTTCGGCGTGTTGCACGTCCGCCCCAAAGGGGCGGGAATTCATCAGCCCAGGGCAACGCCCTGGGAATTGGATCGCCGCAATGCATCGTGCCCTGAAGGGGCAGGACTCGGCACGGTCACCTGCCCGCCCGTCGCGATTGGGATCGCGGAGTTGCGCCCCTTCAGGGCGCGGCGGGTTCGGGGGCCCCCGAGTTCCCGGGGCGTTGCCCCGGGCTGTCGAATGGATGCGCCTTCGGCGCGCCATGGCGCCAGGGCGTTGCCAGAGGCTGGCGGAGGGAAGGCGCACTCGGCGTCTGAATGGGCCGGGCCCGTGCGATCGGTCAACCGCGGCGGGTGCATTTCCGTGTTTGAGCCCCGAATTCCTGCGAGCCGGGGACATGCCCCCTTTTCTGCGGCTTTCCGGTGCCCGCAATGCCCGCGATTTCGCCGGGTTGTGGGAGCGGGTCCGAAAACCGGAAATCAGACACAGTGCAGCCGCGCCGATCCCGGCCCGAGCCGCACGGAGGGAACCCCCGCACCGAGGCACGTTCGAGACCGCAGCCTCCGGCAGGGTCCAAACATCCGCGGTTCCGGCCCGGATTCCACCGACCGTCGCTCCCCTGGTCCCCGGGTCGGTCGCTTCCTCCGGAAGGCGCAAGAGGAGCGAAGGGCAAACACGGGGTCTTTCCCGAGCGCGGCCGAAACGCGGGAAAAAAGAAGTGGTCGGGGCGGTGAGATTTGAACTCACGACCTCTTGTACCCGAAACAAGCGCGCTAGCCAGGCTACGCTACGCCCCGACTCACGCCCTTATATATGCACAGCCCCTCCCAAAAAATCAACGGGCATTTTTGCCCGGGGCCCTTGCCACTCGGGCCGTGCGCCCGGCCACGCCCTGCGAAAGGAAGTGGCGACGGCGGATTCGGTCCGCCCCGAACCCGGTCATGATCGGGTCGGGCCCATCACGGGGAGCCACCCGGATGCGACTGCAGAGGCCCACTGATCTCACCGAACACATGGCCGAGCTTTCGCCACAGGCAGCCATTCACGGGCGTGGTTCCCCGGCGAACAGGCAGGAAGCGCAGTCAGGCGATGCAGGCACGCTTCCCTCGGGAAAGGTTCCGGCGCTCTCGCACCTTCCGCGGAATCCGTGAATGCGAGAGAGACCCCGGTGGGATTTGCTGGCTCTGCAGACCGGGATCACGCCGGCTGGGCGATCAGATCGTAATCCGTGTGCCCGACCACTTTCACGGTGGCGAACTCTCCCACCGGCAGCGTGCCTCGAATGTACACCCGGCCGTCGATTTCGGGTGCATCCGCTTCGCTGCGGGCCACCATCCACCGACCCGGCGCCAGCGAGGTCCCGTTGGCCCCGGCCCGCACCAATCCGTGTTCCCAGGAGCGCACCTCTGCCGGCACCGGCCCCCGTGCCCGCACTTCGCCCTCCACCAACACCCGCAGCGTGCGTCCCACCAGCGCGGCGTTGTGTTCGCGACAGATCTGTCGTTGCAACGCCATGGCCTGCTGTCGACGGCGTTCCTTCACCTCGGCCGGCACCTGCTGACTCATGCGCGCGGCCCGTGTGCCATCCTCTTGCGAATAGAGGAAGACCCCGAGACGTTCGAACCGCACCCGCCGCATGAACTCCAACAGCGTTTCGAAGCACGCCTCGGTTTCGCCGGGGAAACCCACGATGAAGGTCGTGCGCAACGCAATGCCGGGAATCCCCGCACGGATGCGATTCAACAGATCCTCGATGTAGGCGCGCGAGGTCTCCCGTCGCATGCGTTCCAACATGTTGTCGTGGATGTGCTGCAGGGGAATATCCACGTAGCGGGCCACCTTGGGACATTCCGCGATGGTGCGAATGAGTTCGTCGGTCCAGTGCGCCGGATGGGTGTAGAGCACGCGGATCCAGAAATCGCCGGGCAGATCGTTGAGCGCGCGCAGCAAGCGGGCCAGGGTTGGCACCTCGGGCGGGAGCTCGCGCACCGCGGCACGGAACCGGTCGGGCGCGGCAATCGCCCCCGTCCGCCGGGGTCGCAGATCCAATCCGTAGTAGGTCGAGTCCTGGGAAATGAGATTGATCTCCCGCACCCCCTGGCGGAGCAGCGCGCGCACCTCTTGGAGGATGTCGTCCATGGGCCGGCTCCGGTGGCTGCCGCGCATTTGCGGGATGATGCAGAAACTGCACGGATGATTGCAGCCCTCGGCGATCTTGACGTAGGCGTAGTGGGAAGGCGTCAGACGAAACCGCGGCGTGGCGTAATCCGGGATGTACTGGGGTCGGGGTTGAACGGCGACCGGCGCCGGGGGCGGCACAGAAGATGCCGAAGCATTCGCAGCCCCGGCGCGATCCCCGGCTGGGGCCTGTGAGGCCACTGCACGTGCCAGGGCCTCTTGCACGGCCCGGGCCCGACCCCGCGCGGGGGCCGTGGGGCGCGCGTCGAGCCGGGCTGCCCGCTGGGCCAGCGCCTGGTGCACAATCTCCGTCACCCGCGGCACCTCGTCCACCCCCATGAACGCGTCCACCTCCGGCAACAACTCGCGCAACTGCGTGCGAAACCGCTGGGACAGACACCCCGCCACGATCAGCGCCTGCCCGCGCCGGTGTGCCTCGCGAAACGCCGCCGACTCTAGGATCGTGTCCACGCTCTCCTCCTGCGCCGCGTCGATGAAGGAACAGGTGTTGATGATGAGGGCATCGGCGCGGGCCGGATCGTTGATGATCTCGATCCCGTCCTGCAACAGGGTGCCGAGCATCACCTCGGCGTCCACCAGGTTTTTGGCGCACCCCAGCGAGATCAACCCGACGCGCAGGGGGCGTTGACGGTCCTTTGGCTTCATTCGGGCCGCCGAATCTAGACCAGGACGAATCGGCGGGCAACCATCGCCGCCGCCTTCCATGGCAGGGCGATACATTTCCGGGTTCGGATACCTCGAAAGCTCGGCGCACTTTTGGGCCTCCTCGCCCCGCAAAGGCGCAGAGAAAAGGGCAATTTTTCTGCGATTCCCGAGTCCAAGTCTCTACAACCAAAATACGCCCTTCGATGTCTCCGGATCGCACGGGCGCCATTTCAGGCGCTGAAGGC